>DATLIO010000331.1:0-3548 GCA_035539355.1 Luteolibacter sp. | reverse complement strand
CCGGCAGACAGCGCATCGCCTATTTCACCGGCGACTACCACGGCATGTTCGAGGAAGTCCTCGTCCGCGGCGCGTGGGTGGATGGCGTTTACAAAGCCCAACCGATCGCCCCCGGCATTCCTCAGTCGCTGGTGGAGAACATGCTGGTCCTCGACTACGCCGATCCGGCTTCGCTCGAAATCCTCAGGAAACACGGCCACGAGCTCGCCGCCGTGATGGTCGAGCCCGTTCAAAGCCGCGCGCCGGGATTGCAGCCTCGCGATTTCATGCGTGAAGTCCGTGCCATCACGAAGCAAACCGGCACCGCCCTCATCTTCGATGAAGTCGTCACCGGCTTCCGTTGCCACCCTGGCGGCGCCCAGGCCTATTTCGGCGTCGAAGCCGATCTCGCCACCTACGGCAAGGTCATCGGCGGAGGCATGCCCATCGGCGTCCTCGCCGGAAAACGCGAATACATGGACGCGCTCGACGGCGGTGCATGGAACTACGGTGATGATAGTTTTCCCGAAGTGGGCGTTACATTCTTCGCCGGCACCTTCGTCCGCCACCCGCTCGCACTCGCCGCCGCATGGCGCGTCGTCGAACACCTCAAAGGCGAAGGCCCGCGTCTGCAGATCGAGATGGAGGAACGCGTCGGCCGCCTCTGCCGCACGCTGAACACCCATTTCGAGAATGTGGGGGCACCGATCCGTATCCCGCATTTCAGCGCCCATGCCGTGATCGACCATGCGGCCGATCTAAAATACGCGAGCCTGCTCTGGTATTTCCTCCGCGAGAAAGGCGTCCATATCTGGGAAGGACGTCCGCTTTATTTCACGACCGCCCATACCGACGAGGATTTCGACCGCATCATCCATGCGTTCGTCGAAGCCACAGCCGAAATGCAGGCCGCCGGCTTCCTTCCATCCTCCGGCAAGGAAGTCGCACCGCCAGCAGGATTCCCCCGTCACGACACGGCTCCGACCACCGAAGCCCAGCGCGAGATTTTCCACGCCGTGCAAATGGGCGACGACGCGAACTGCTCGTTCAATGAGTCCAATGTCATCCGCCTCGACGGCCCCCTCGATGCCCACGCTTTCAAAGCCGCGCTGGGCGATCTCATCATCCGTCACCCGGCCCTCCGCAGCACATTTTCCGAAGACGGATCACTGCAGTTCTTCCATCCTTCGGCGAAAACCGCCGTGGTGATGGAACACGATTTCTCCAGCCCTTCCGGCGCCGATTCACCATCATCGACACTTCCGCTCGGACTTCTCAAACAGGCTGAAAGCTCGATCCCATTCGATCTCACCAATGGTCCGCTCGTCAGGCTGCATCTCGTCCGCCTTTCCCCGACCCGGCATGAACTGATCTTCACCGCCCATCACATCATCTGCGACGGCTGGTCCTTCGGCATGCTCATCGCGGAGCTCGGCGCGGCCTACAATGCGAGGAAAGCGGACCGCGTGCCGCTGCTCGCGCCCGCCATGTCCTTCGCCGACTACGCGCGCAGTGAAGCCGCGGAAGAGGACTCCGGAGAACGCACGGAGGCCGAGGCTTTCTGGATCGCGAAATATACGGAGCCCGCACCGGTGCTCGAGCTTCCGACCGACCATCCGCGCCCGCAGATGAAATCCTACCGTGGCGCGATGGCTTCGCTCACACTGGATTCCGACCGATACACGCGGTTGAAAAAATCATCCGCCGCCCTTGGTGGCACGATGTTCGCAACGCTGCTTTCTTCGTTCGCGACACTCCTTCATCGTCTGACCGGCCAGGAAGACATCGTCATCGGTGTGCCGGCCGCAGGCCAGACGCGGATCGGCAAGGACGAGCTCGTCGGCCACTGCCTGAACTTCCTTCCTCTCCGCCTGAAGCCCACCCGTTCCGCAGCGTTCAACGCATTCGCGGGGGAAGTGCGCGAGCAGGTTCTCGAAGCCTACGACCATCAGAACCACACCTTCGGAAGCCTGCTCCGGAAAATCCAGGTGATCCGCGACAGCAGCCGTGTGCCGCTCGTCTCCGTGATCTTCAACATCGACAAGACCGGCATCGACCAGGTGAAGTTCGATGGCCTTTCGATCGATGTCTCCACCAATCCGAAGCAGTTCGTGAACTTCGATCTCTTCTTCAACCTCGTGCAATCGGATGACAAACTGATCGTCGAGTGCGAATACAACACCGATCTCCACGAGCGTTCGACGATCCTCTCATGGCTCGCCGCTTACGAACAACTCATCGAATCCGTGATTTCCGGACCCTCTTCCGCGCTCGGCGATCTTGAAATCGTCGGTGTTCCGGACCGGGAGAAACTCCTCTCGGAATGGAACGCGACCGATGCACCAACTCCAACGCAACTTTCGATCCAACAGGCATTCGAAGAGCAGGTGGACCGCAAGCCCGACGCGATCGCGCTGCGCGCTTACGGCCGGACATTCACTTATGCATCCCTTGATGGACATGCCAATGCGCTGGCGAAATTCCTCACGGAGCAAGGCGTCACCCGTGAAACGCTCGTCGGCATCTGCACCGAACGCAGCGCTGAAATGCTCGTCGCGATCCTTGCCGTCCTGAAAGCCGGCGGCTGCTACGTCCCGATCGATCCGAAATATCCCGCGGACCGCATCGCCTACATCCTCCAGGATTCGAAGGCTCCGCTCCTTCTCACGACCAAATCACTCGACAGTTCGCTGCCATCGGACGAAGCCACGCGCAAGGCCTTCATCGACGACTGCCTCCAATTCTCGGAACCCCGCGTTTCATCCCAGACGCGCCCCGAGGATCTGGCCTACGTGATCTACACTTCGGGATCAACGGGACAACCGAAAGGCGTCGCCATCGAACACCGGAACACCGTCGCGCTGATCGACTGGGCGAAATCGGTCTACACCGCCGAAGAACTGGCCGGCGTCCTTTTCTCAACCTCCATCTGCTTCGATCTCTCGGTCTACGAAATGTTCGTCACGCTCGCGGCGGGCGGCTCGGTGATCCTCGCCAAGAACGCGTTGGACCTCCGCGATCATCCTCACCGCAACGATATCACGCTCATCAACACCGTGCCGTCCGCGATCAGTGAATTGGTGGACGCGAAACTCATTCCATCCGGAGTGAAGGTCATCAACCTCGCCGGAGAAGCGCTTGCCACCGAACTCGTCGATCGGATCCATGAAGCGTGCGGAAACGTGAAAGTCTACGACCTCTACGGACCGTCCGAAGACACGACCTATTCGACTTTCACCCTGCGCAAGCCGGGTGAAACCGCGACCATCGGCCGCCCCATTTCCAACACCCGCGCCTACATCCTCGACCCGAACGGAAAACTCCTTCCACCCGGCATCCCGGGTGAACTTCATCTAGGAGGCTCGGGACTCGCCCGCGGCTACCTGCATCGCCCGGAACTCACGGCCGAAAAATTCATCCGGAATCCTTTCGCCGAAGATCCGACCGCCCGGCTTTACAAAACCGGCGACCTCGTCCGGCATTTCCCCGACGGCAACCTCCAGTTCCTCGGACGTCTCGACCATCAGGTGAAGCTCCGTGGATTCCGGATCGAACTCGGCGAGATCGAA
>DATLIO010000330.1:0-2099 GCA_035539355.1 Luteolibacter sp. | reverse complement strand
CCGTCCCGCAGTTCCGAAATTCGGTCGCCGATCTTTTCGCCGATCCCACCGGAATCTGGTCCTCCGAGCGCGGCCTTTCCGCCCGCTATTCGACCCGCGGCGAGAAGGACAAGAAGGAGAACTTCCAGCGCAAGGACAACCAGGTCCGCTTCGATTTCGGCGAAGGCAGCCCGCAGGCGGAAATCCTTCCCGCCGACAACTTCTCGATCAAATGGGACGGCTCGATCATCGCCGAGGAAACCGGCGTCTATGAGTTCGTCATCCGCACCCAGAACGGCGCCCGCCTTTTCGTGAACAACTGGCGCGATCCGATCGTCGACGGCTGGGTCAGCTCCGGTCCGGATGTCCGCGAGGAAAAAGGCACGATCTTCCTGCTCGGCGGCCGCGCCTACCCGGTCAGCCTCGAACATTTCAAATTCAAGGAAAAGACCTCGTCGATCGAGCTGCAGTGGAAGACACCGAACGGCGTTCTCGAAACCATCCCGCAGCGGAATCTCTTCCCTTACCAGATCCGCGAAACGCTGGTCGTCTCGACACCGTTCCCCGCCGATGACAGCAGCGACGGCTACCCGCGCGGCACCTCGATTTCGAAAGCCTGGTTCGAAGCGGTCACCAACGCGTCCATCGCCACCGCCGACGTCGTGACCGAACGCCTCGACGGCTTCCTCTGGACGAAGAAGGACGATCCGGAACGCCTCACGAAAATCAAAGGCTACCTCCGCAAGGTCGCTTCCACCGCGTTCCGCCGGAACCTCACCGATGAGGAAAACAACGCGCTCATCGAATCCCGCTTCGCCGCCTCGCAGGACAATCCGGACGTCGCGATCCGGCGCGTGATCCTCGCCATCCTGACGTCGCCGCGCTTCCTCTACCCGAACCTTTCCGAAGGCGAGAAGCCGGACCACTACGCCATCGCCTCACGCCTCGCGCTCGCACTGTGGGATTCGGTCCCGGACCGCGATCTCGCGAACCACGCCGAGAAAGGCTGGCTCAATTCCGAGGAAAACATCCGCAAGCAGGCCAACCGCATGCTCCGTGATCCGCGGGCGAAGGAAAAACTCCACGGCTTCTTCGCGCATTGGCTGCACCTGAAGGAAACCAACAACATCGCGAAGGATCCGAAAACCTACCCGGATCTCAACGAAGCCGTCCTTTCCGATCTGCGCCGCTCGCTCACGTTCTTCATCGACGACATCGTCTGGAACGACACGTCCGACTACCGCCAGCTCCTCAGCGCCGACTACATGGTGCTCAACGACCGCCTCGCCGCGTTCTACAAAAAGGATCCCGTCGGCGCGGATTTCAAGAAGGTCACGTTCGAAGGCAGCCAGCGCGCCGGCGTCCTCACCCACCCGTATCTCCTCACCTCGTTCTCCTATTTCAAGGACACCTCGCCGATCCATCGTGGCGTTTTCCTGACCCGCAGCATCGTCGGCCGCGCGCTCAAGCCCCCGCCCGAAGCCGTGGAGTTCAAGGACGCCCACTTCGACCCGACCTGGACGATGCGTGAAAAGGTGACCGACGCCACCCGTTCCGCCGCCTGCATGGGCTGCCATTCGGAAATCAATCCGCTCGGATTCGCGCTCGAGCAGTACGACGCCGTCGGCCGCTGGCGCGAGAAGGACAACAACAAACCGATCAACACCGTCAGCGATTTCCCCGATGACAACGGCGGCACCGTCCGCATCGCCACGCCGAAGGACATCGCGAATTACGCGATCGGCAGCGAAACTTCGAAGAAAACGTTCATCAAACACCTCTTCCACCACACCAACAAGCAGCCGCTCGCCGCTTTCGGAAACGGAACCGAGGACAAGCTCTCGAAAAAATTCGCCGACTCCCAGTTCAACATCCAGCAACTGCTCCTCGAATCCGCCGTCATTTCCGCCACCCAGGGCACCGAAATGGCCCAGCCGAAAGCCACCGCTTCGAACTAACCTCAAACGCCATTCTTTTCCTGCCATGAACCCGATCCCACGCCGCGAATTCCTCCGCAACCTCGGCATTTCCGCCGCCGCCCTGCCCTTCATCGGCAGCCTCGGCAGCCTTTACGGAAACCAAGGCGCGGCGTTCCGCAAAAAGCGCCTGGTGATCATGTT
>DATLIO010000329.1:0-2947 GCA_035539355.1 Luteolibacter sp. | reverse complement strand
ATGCTCGGCTTGCCTCCGGGATCACCCGCATCGCTCCATCCACCGGTTTTCGCCGATTCGTTCACGTGATTTAAATATGACCAAAGCATTCATCACCGGCGCGGCCGGTTTCATCGGAAGCAGCATGACCGACCGTCTGCTGGAGAACGGCGTCCACGTCGTGGGTTGGGATGATTTTTCGACCGGTCAGGAGGAATTCCTCATCGGCGCTAAAGGGCATCCGAACTTCACGCTCATCAAAGGCGACAATCTGGACCTCCCCGCCCTGACCGCGGCGATGGCGGGCTGCGACACCGTCTTCCACTTCGCGGCGAACGCCGACGTCCGGTTCGGCCTCAATCATCCGAGAAAGGATCTCGAGCAAAATACGATCGCGACGTTCAATGTGCTGGAAGCGATGCGGGCGAACGGCATCAAGCGCATCGCATTCAGTTCGACGGGCAGCGTCTATGGCGAATCACAGGTCATCCCGACGCCCGAAGATGCTCCTTTCCCGATCCAGACCTCCCTCTACGCCGCATCGAAGGTCGCGGGTGAAACATTGATCCACAGCTACTGCGAAGGCTTCGGTTTCGAAGGCTACGTGTTCCGCTTCGTTTCGATCCTCGGCGAGCGTTACACCCACGGCCACGTCTTCGATTTCTACAAGCAGCTGCTCGATCATCCCGACCATCTCCGCGTCCTCGGCGACGGCACGCAGCGGAAAAGCTATCTCCATGTCGGCGACTGCCTCAGCGCGATCCTTCACGTGATCGACAAAGGCACCGCGCTGCAGGCGAAACACCGGGTCGAAGTCTACAACCTCGGCTGCGACGAATATGTCCAGGTGAACGACTCGATCGCCATCATCTGCAAGACTCTCGGACTTTCCCCACGTCTCGAATACGCGGGAGGAAACAAAGGCTGGGTCGGCGACAATCCATTCATCTTCCTCGATACGAAAAAGGTCCGCTCAACCGGCTGGAGCACGAAGCTCAACATCGAGCAAGGCATCATCCGCACCGTCGAATGGCTGCAGCAGAACCAGTGGGTCTACGAAAAGCGCGCCTGAATTCCATGAAGATCACCGTTCTCGGCTTATGGCATCTGGGCAGCGTGACCGCTGCCTGTTGCGCGGAACATTTCCAGGTAACCGGTCTGGACTCCGATACCCGGATCGTCGACGGGCTCAAGCATGGCAAAGCCCCCATTTCCGAGCCCGGCCTCGATGAGCTCATCGCCAGCGGAATCGCGAAGGGATCGCTGCGATTCACGGTGGATGCCCGGGAGGCCTGCGGAGATACGGACGTCCTGTGGCTCTGTGCGGACACACCGGTGGATGAGGACGATGTTTCCGACGTCGCAGCGGTGACGGATTTGTTGAAATCGGCCATGCCTTATCTTCCCGACGGAAAGCTCATTCTGATTTCCTCCCAACTCCCCGTCGGAACCTGTGCTGCACTGGAGAAAGAATACCCCGGACACCATTTCGCCTGCTGCCCGGAAAATCTCCGGCTCGGAAAAGCGATCGAAGTGTTCACCCAAGCCGATCGCTACGTCATCGGTCTGCGTGAAGACGGTCCGCGCGCGTTGTTGGAAAAGCTGTTCGCTCCATTCACGGAGAAGATCGTTTTCATGGGCACGGAATCGGCGGAAATGGTGAAGCATGCGATCAACTCCTTCCTCGCGACGAGCATCACGTTCATCAACGAGATCGCGAGACTTTGTGAATCGACCGGCGCGGATGCGGCGGAGGTCTCGGTCGGCCTGAAAACCGACGTGCGGATCGGCCCCAAAGCCTATCTCGGACCGGGCGGTCCGTTCGCAGGAGGAACGCTCGCACGCGACGTCGTCACCCTGACCGGCATCGCCGCGGCGAGCGGACGGGAAATTTCACTCATCCCCGCGATCAAGCAAAGCAACGACCGCCATCGCCGTTGGGCGTTCGAGCGGCTTCGCGCGCGGCTGGGGGATTTGCAGGGCAAGGCCATCGGCATCCTCGGCCTCACCTACAAACCCGGCACCGACACGTTGCGGCGCAGTGCAGCCGTTGAACTGTGCGCCGCGCTGACAAAGGCCGGATGTGTGATGAAAGCGTTCGATCCCTCGATCCACCAAGCGACCGGACTCCAGGATATCATTCTTGTTTCGTCCATCCGCGAAGCGCTCGACGGCGCAGATGCCGCCGTGGTCTGCACCGAGTGGCCGGAGTTCCGCGATGACGATCTGAAGGGCGCGATCTCCGGGATGAAACAGCCGATCATTGTGGATGCGAACCGCTTTCTCGAAAAATCGCTGAAGGCAGCGGGCGATGTGGAACTTCTTTCGGTAGGACGTTTATGAAACTCAAAGGACGCAACGCGATCATCACGGGCGCGACCCAAGGATTGGGCCGGGCGATACTGGAAGCCTATCTGCGTGAAGGCGCCAATGTCGCGTTCTGCGCGCGGCAGGCGCACGATGTGGAGCAGACCTTGGCGGAACTTCTGCCGACACTGGCAGAAGGACAGAGACTGACGGGCATTCCCGCGGACGTTTCCAAGGAAGCCGACCTGCGCCGCTTGTTCGAAGCCGCTGATGCATTCGGCGACCTCCACATCCTCGTGAGCAACGCCGGGGTCTACGGGCCGATCGGAGCGATCGAGGAAGTGGATCTCGACGCGTGGAAATCGACGTTCGACATCAACGTTTTCGGAATCGTCATGGCCGCACGGCTGGCGATCCCCGGAATGAAACAGCGGGGCTACGGCAAATTGATCCAGATTTCCGGCGGAGGTGCCGCTCCCATTCCGAATTGCAGCGCCTACACGGTGACCAAGATGGCGGTCACCCGTCTCACCGAAGCATTCGCCGAAGAGCTGCGCGCGCACGGAATCGACTCGAACGCGATCGCTCCGGGTCCGCTCAACACCCGGTTGATCCGTGACGTCCTCGACGCCGGACCGGAAAAAGCGGGAGCGGATTTCTA
>DATLIO010000328.1:0-1772 GCA_035539355.1 Luteolibacter sp. | reverse complement strand
GGCTTTGCGTGTGAGGTGTGGGGCAGGGCTTTTATTCGGAATAAATCAGTCGCGGCGGAATTGGAACGGCACGGAGGTGACGACGGCTTCGATGAGCGGAACGAATTTGCCTCCGGTCGAATCGGTTTTCGCGACGATGGAATCGACGGCGGGGCGGTCATACCAATCGATGCCGCGGCCGAGGGCGTAGGTGAGGAGCTTCTCGGCCATCGCCTTGTGGAAGTTGTGCTTGTTGTCGGTGGAGATGATTTTCATCAGGTCCGACGGGCCGGAGAATTTCTGGCCGCTCACCAGTTCGCCGGATGCGTTGACCGGGGTTTCACCCTCCTTGTCGCGCCAGCGGCCGACGGCGTCGAAGTTCTCGAGGCCGAAGCCGATCGGATCCATCAGGGCGTGGCATGACGCGCAGTTCGGATCGTCGCGATGCTTCTCCATCTGTTCGCGCAGGCTCATCTTCTTCTGGTTGCCGCCGGTGGCGGTGAGCTGCGGCACGTTCGGCGGCGGCGGCGGAGCGGGCGTGTGGAGGATGTTTTCCAGGATATACTGTCCGCGCAGCACGGGTGACGTGCGGTTCGGGTAGGAGGTCAGCACGAGGAACGATCCGTGGCCGAAAATGCCGCGGCGTGCGGTGTTCGCGAGGCTCACCTTGCGGAACTCGCTGCCCTTGACGTCGGGAATGTTGTAGTGGGTCGCGAGCTTGTCGTTGATGAACGTGTAGTCCGCGGTGAGAAGGGTGTCGACCGGCAGGTTTTCCTTCAAAACGTGCGTGAAGAGCATTTCGGTTTCCTTCCGCATCATCGGAGCGAGACGCTCGTCGTAGAAGGATTCGAACTGTTTGCGGTTCGGGAACACGCCGGAAAGGTTGCGGAGCTGGAGCCATTGGCCGGCGAAGTTCGAGGTGAACTCGGCCGCCTTCGGATCGGCGATCATGCGGGTGATCTGCGCGTTGAGGTTTTCACGGAGCTTGCCGGTGCTGGAAAGTTTCATCAGCTCCTCGTCCGGCATCGTGCTCCAGAGGAAATACGAGAGCCGTGAGGCGAGCGCGTGTTCCGAGATGAGCTGGCGGCCGCCTTTCGCGGTTCCCATGCCCGGTTCCTCGCGGAAAAGGAACGCGGGGGAAATCAGCATCGCTTCCAGCGAATTGCGGATCGCTTCCTCGACCGGCTTGCCTTGGGATTTGGCGATCTTGTTGAACGCGAGGTAGCGTTCGATTTCGCCGGCTTCGGCAGGACGGCGGAAAGCGCGGCGTGCGAATTTGTTCAGCACTTCGAGCATGTAGGCGTCGTCGGACTGGTTGGCGGCGCGCTCGCCGTAGATGCGGCGGTGCGTTTCCGGACGCGGAGCCATCGGGCCGTCGAGCGGGCCTTCGATGATGACCTGGCGCACGAGCAGGTTGCGGTCGCGTTCCTTCGGATCCGGATTCGCTTCGTCGTAGAAATCGTTCGTGAATGCCAGGGAGAGCTTGGTGCCGCCTTTTTCCCCGGACTCGATCCGGAATTCGGCGTCGTAGGTTTCCAGTTTGTCGCGGGTGTTTTTGACATCCCAGCTGTGCTTGTCCTGGCCGTTGATGCGGAGAACCATCTTCGCCGGTTCCTTCGCGATCGCTTCGGCGCCTGCACGGGCCATGATCTTGTAGCGGCCCGGCTCGAATTTGAATTCCTTCACCGCTTCGGCGTTCGAGAAGAAGTAGAAGCCTTCCTTGTCGCGGTTGCCGTTGCCTTTGAAATCCTGGCCGTTCACGACGCGTTGCGGCAGACGCAGCGGTCCGAGAT
>DATLIO010000327.1:0-5718 GCA_035539355.1 Luteolibacter sp. | reverse complement strand
GGAAGGACGTCGTGGGCGCGGTCGGAAATGAGAAGTTTCTCGGCGGTGATGGAGACACCCTGGGCTTCGTTGCGTTCGATTTCGGCGACGAGACCGACAGGATCGACGACGACGCCGTTGCCGATGATGTTGGTTTTCCCGTCCCAGAGGATGCCGGAAGGAAGAAGGTTGAGGATGTAGCGGACGCCTTTGGCGATGACCGTGTGGCCGGCGTTGTTTCCGCCCTGGCCGCGGACGACGACGTCGGCGGTTTCAGTGAGATAGTCGACGATCTTGCCTTTTCCTTCGTCTCCCCATTGGAGACCTACGACGATGGTGTTCATGAAATGTGTTGTTAGGCGCCTTTCGATTGATCGATCAGGGCGGCGAATTCCTCGAAGAAGTAAGCGGCATCGTTCGGGCCGGGAGCGGCTTCCGGGTGATACTGCACGCTGAAGACGGGATGCTTCTTGTGGCGCATGCCTTCGACGGTGCCGTCGTTGAGGTTGATGTGCGTCACCTCGACATCTTCCGGAAGCGAATCCGGATCAACCGCGAAACCGTGGTTCTGGGAAGTGATGGAAATCCGTCCGGTGCGGAGATCCTTGACCGGCTGGTTGCCGCCGCGGTGGCCGAACTTGAGTTTGAAGGTGGTGCCGCCGAACGCGTGGGCGAGAAGCTGGTTGCCGAGGCAGATGCCGAAGATCGGTTTCTGGCCGATGAGCTGCTTGAGCTCTTCGTGGATGTATCCGAGCGCGGCAGGATCTCCCGGGCCGTTCGAGAGGAAGATGCCGTCGGGATTTTTCGCGAGGACTTCGCTGGCAGGGGTGGTTGAGGAAACGACCTCCACTTCAAAACCGGCCTGGCGGAGACGGCGGAGGATATTGAATTTCAGACCGAAATCGTAGGCGACGATGCGGTGTCTCACCGGCGGGAGATCGGCGTATGGGCCTTCGATTTCAGCGAGCGCGTTCGGCAGGATCCATTCGCGGGACTCGGCTTCCCATTTGAAAGCGGTGGGGGTGGAGACTTCCTTGACGTAGTCGGAGCCGGCCATGGAGGGAGCGGCTTTCGCGGCTGCGATGGCGGCTTCCTTGTCCAGCTCGGTGGTGAGGCAGGCCTGCATCGCACCGCGGGAGCGGAGGTGCTTGGTCAGCGCGCGGGTATCGATGTCCTCGATCCCGAGGACGCCGTGCTCGGCGAGCCAGGCGGAAAGCGGCTTGTGGGAGCGCCAGTTGGATGGGACTTCGCAGAGTTCGCCGATGACGAAACCGCGGATGTGCGGGCCGTTCGACTCATCGTCTTCGAGGTTGATCCCGTAATTTCCGATCTGCGGATAGGTCATCGAAACGATCTGACCACGGTAGGAGGGATCGGTGATGACTTCCTGATACCCCGACATCGAGGTGTTGAAACAGATTTCCCCGGTGGTGGTTCCGGTGGCTCCGAACGCGGTTCCTTCGAAACAGCGTCCGTCTTCCAAGGCAAGAATAGCGGTTTTCGGCACGGCGCGCGGAGGCTAGGGGGCGGAACGGGACGATGCAAGAGAATGGTTTTCCGGGGCGTATCCCCGGGCACCAACATGACGCCGGATCGGGGAAATTTCGCTGAACTTTTAAATTGCGACGCAGTCTCAACATGCTACGGTTCGCCCGTGAGCGGATGTTCCCTGTCCCAATCCCCGGCAATGATTCGACCTTGGCGGCTGACGGCTGCGAAAGTGGTCGAGGAGCTTTTCCAAGGGACGAGCGAGGCTGCTTGGAACGATCTGCTGGATTTGCGCGGTTTGTTGATCCGCGGCGACGATTGGACGGAAGTTCTGGAGTGTTTCCTGAAATGCCGCCGCAAAATGGAGGAGGACCATTACCTGCCTTTCTACCGTTTGCGGAAAATTCTTGCCGCCCATCTGCAGCTTGAGAACGGCGAGGTTTCGCTCGAGAGTTTGTTGCGGAAGCGGGATTTCAGTTTCCGGAAATGGCAGGCGAAAGCGGCGAGAAAAGGTCGCGCGACCGGAGTGCTTGAGGGTGTTCCGGCCTGACATCAGGGAGGAGGTTTTTGAGTGACGAGCCGACGGTTTCCGCCGGTTTGGTGGTCGGGGGCTGCGTTTCCATCAGGAATTCGATCCTGGAATGGGTGCAAACCTGACTGAATCACTCAGTATTGCCGCCTCCCACAACGGCCTGTTTTCCGAAAACAGCACGGAAAACACCTGCCTCCTCAATCTTAACTGGAAATTCTGATCTTCCCCCGATAGCCATGCGCGGCGTCCGGGATGTAAGGACATGCTCCAGGCGCCGCTTTCCCAAAACGAAGATGAAAATCGCCACCACCGCCGCACTCCTTGCCGCCGCGATGTCCGTCGTTTCCTGCGATCGCCGGGAAACGAAATCCGCGGACGTGAGACCCGCGCTTGTCCAGCCGGAGTCGAAGCATGCCTGGAGTGATTCGGATTTCACCCCGTGGATGAGCCGCGCCGAATTGCAATACCGTCAGGAAAACAATCCGGCGGATCAATATTTCGCCCGCGTCGAGGGTCGGGACAACGGCGGCATGATGGAATACCGCGCGGTGATCAAAACGTTCCCGTCCGATCAATACGATCAATGGGCGGTGTTCTGGGGGATCGATGAAAAGGAACTTTTCGATTGGGAACTGAAGCTTCTGAAATCCGGATTTGCCCGGGAAGAGATGCAGATTTTCGCCGATGCCGGTGGAAACGTCTACCACCAGATCGTGTGGCTGAAGCCCATGAACCGTTCCGCTTCGATCGAAGAACCGGCACTCGCGGTGACCAGCGAGCAGGTTATCCAGGAGCAGGCGAAACGATCCGAGCCCGCTCCTGTTCCGGCTCCAGCCCCTGAGCCCGTTGTTGCTCCGGAACCGGCTCCAGAGCCTGAACCGGCCCCCGCGCCTGAGCCGGTTGTCAAAGCGCCAGCTCCGGAACCCGAAATGATTCCCGTCCCGGCTCCGGCAGCCCCGGTGGTGCAGGAAGAACCGGTTGCCGCGGAACCGGAGCCTGCTCCGAAAATCATCGAGGAGAAGCCTGTCAAAAAGGCGATCTACTCGGTGAAACCGGGAGACACCCTCGGCAAGATCGCCAAACAAAAAGGTGTGACCGTCGCGGATCTCAAAGCGGCCAATTCCCTCAAGGGAGACGTCGTCAAAATCGGCCAGAAACTGGTGATTCCGGCCAAACAGTGATCATTCGCGGTTGCGGCTGTCGATGGGGATGGTGACCGGGCCGTCGTTGACGAGCGCGACTTTCATGTCCGCTCCGAAAATGCCGCGGCCGACCGGTTTCCCGAGTTCCGTTTCGAGCGCGGAGCAGAAACTTTCGTAAAGCGGTTCGGAAATCGCCGGTACCGCCGAGCGGAGAAACGACGGCCGGTTTCCTTTCTTCGTCGAGGCATGCAGCGTGAATTGGCTGACGACGATCACACCGCCGCCGGACTCCACCACCGATCGATTCATCTTTCCCTCCTCATCCGCGAAAATCCTCATCCGCGCGACCTTCGGCGCGAGCCACGCGATGTCTTCCGCAGTGTCTCCATCCTCGATGCCGAGAAGAACCAGCAGCCCGTTTTCAATCCGGGAAATGATCTGGTTGTTCACAGTAACAGACGCTTCAATCGTCCGTTGAATGATGGCTCGCATGGGGCGATTGTTGACAAAATGCGACGTCGTTCAACCCTTGTGATCAACGATCTAACAACTTGTTCACGGCTGTTCATAGGATGTTCACAGTCGCCGCAAACGCAGGATTGTGCGCAAGTTATTCCCAATAGAGGGGTTGTTGCCACTTATTCACAACGAACAATGCTTGCATGAACCGGGTCGTTGACCTTGGCCGCGAGGTTCGACACCCTGTCCCTCCACATGGCTGTCGACACGAAATCCGCTCCGGGAAATTCCACGAATCCTTCATTTCTCCAAAAAGGATCGAGCGAGGTGGACGATGTGACGCGCGCGCTGCCGCATGCCGTGGGGCCGGAAAAGAGCCTGCTTTCCTCGATGCTGCAGGACCCGCAGGAATACATCGGCGTGGCGATGGAGGAGAAGCTGACGAAGGAGCATTTCTATCTGCCCGCGCATTCGACCTTGTTCGGATTCCTCGTGGAGCTTTTCGAAGGCGGACAGGAAGTGGAACTCGTCTCGCTCGTCCAGCGCCTGCTCGACCGGGGTTTGCTGGATCGCGTGGGCGGACCGGCCACGTTGACGGACCTTTACACGTATGCGCCGAGCCCGGGGCATTTCCGCAACCACCTGCAGCACGTGAAGGACAAGTTCGTGCTGCGTTCGATCATCCAGAACGCGAATGCGGCGATCGCTCAGGCCTACGATGCACCGGATGAAGTCGCGGCGCTGCTCGATACCGTCGAGCAAAGCACGCTCGCCATCCGTGAAGGGGCCGAAACCAACCGCGCGCCGACGCTCAAGCAATCGGTCAACGAAGTGCTCGAGCAATTCCAGGCACTTTTGGCCGGTGAAAAGGGAGCGCAGGGGATTCCGACGGGATTCACCGAACTGGACCGGATGAGCAGCGGCTTGAAACCCGGTGAAATGTTCGTCGTCGCGGCGCGTCCTTCGATGGGCAAGACGTCGTTCATGATGAACATCGTCGAACACATCGTCATGGAGCAGAAGAAACCCTCGATGGTGTTTTCCTGCGAAATGAGCGCGTTCCAGATCGTGCAGCGTCTCGTGTTCTCGCGGGCGAAATTCGCGCTGAGCCAGCTTTCCCGTGGTTTCACCCCGGCGAAAGGAGACCTCCAGCGCATCCAGCGTGCGGCGCTCGAGATCGCGGGGTCGAAGCTGTTCATCGACGATACGGCGGGCATCTCGATCAACGAGCTGCGTGCGAAGGCCCGCCGGAAGAAGCGCGAGGAAGACATCGGTTTCATCGCGATCGACTATTTGCAGTTGATGAAATCGCGGACGAAGCAGGCCGAGAATTCACGGGAGCGGGAAATCGCTGAAATTTCATCCGGCATCAAAGGCCTCGCGAAGGAGCTCGGTATTCCGATCCTGATTCTCGCCCAGCTCAACCGGGGTCCTGAATCGCGGAGTGGCAAGAGCCTCGGTGTTCCGCGGATGTCCGACCTCCGGGAATCCGGATCGATCGAGCAGGACGCCGACATGGTCGGTCTGCTTTACCGGACCGCTTATTACGCCGAAGATGCGGAGGAGAAGGAACAGAAAGCGGGTGAAGCGGAACTGGTCCTGGCGAAAAACCGTAACGGTGAAACGGGACACATCCCGCTCACGTTCATCGCCGAGCTGATGCGCTTCGAAAGCGGCGCTCCGGCGAAGGAAATGGAGAACTGATTCCTCGCAGGTTGACCTGTTAGAGCGGGTCTGTCAGGAATGGGCAAATCCATGAAAATCCATTCCATCACTTCGGCCGTTATCCTGTTCGCCGGTTCGGTTTCCGCGGCGGAAACCAAAAGCATCGATGTCGGTGCGAATCCCGAAAGCGTGACCAAAGGTTTCGGCGGGAAATACTATGTCACCCTCATGGGGCCGACCCGCAATCCCGGCGACGGGGATGGCGGGATCGTGGTGATCGAAAACGATCAGCCGAAACCGGTTGTCAGTGGATTGAACGATCCGAAAGGAATCGTCTTTCTCGATGACACGCTGATCACTGCCGATTTCACGCAGGTGTGGCGGATCAACGAAAAGGGCGAGAGGACCTTGCTCGCAGGACCCGACAATTTCCCGAATCCGATTCTTTTTCTC
>DATLIO010000326.1:0-3618 GCA_035539355.1 Luteolibacter sp. | reverse complement strand
GCCTGGTGGAACCTGACGCCCGGAAATCAGTGGAGGCTTGAAAGCGGGTATGTCGATTGGGTGAAAAATCTGCCTGCCGGTCTGGATCGGGAAATGGCTTCGTTCGCGTTGTTGAAGAACCTTCAGGGCAGGGATCCGGCGCTTGCGGAAACACTGAAGGCTGAGATCAAGGATCCGAAGCTGGTGGCCGGATTGGAGGAGAAGAAGTGAAGCGTCCCTGGGTCAAACTGGCGACGCATCTCGCGATCTTCGGATTGGTGGTCGTCATCGCGATTTCGGCTCGGCGTGTCCAGGAGGGAGCCGCTGGAGCGGATGACGGGAAGCATGGATCCGCGGTTGCATCGGGTCGACCCGACCGGCCCGGACGTTCCTCTTCGAGAAAGGGTGGCGGCGCGGAGCGTGACGAACAGAAAGCGAAATTCAGCTCGCGCGATTTCAAATCGGCGTGGGATGCGATCGCTTTCCGGAACGTGTCGATGCGCGAACGCACGCAATTGCAGGAGGAAGTCCTGAGGCAGTGGGCGGAAGTGGATCTCGAAGCGGCGGTGAAGGCATTGCTCGCGGGCAACTGGGATCCGGAAGCAGGTTATGCCGGCGTCGACAATGTGATGGCGAGTTTTGATCAAGTGTTCCGTGATCGCCCGCTCGAGGCCTGGGATCTGATCAACTCGGGCAAACTCGGATTGGGCTCAATCCTTGTGAAGGACCGTTGGGCGAAAGCGGTGGCGGCGGAGCATCCGATGCTGGTGATGTCGCATTTCAACGATCTGCCTTCGCGCAGCCGTGGGGATACCTTGAAGGCCATCACCGCCGCGGTGGTGAAGAACCCGGAGCTGAGGGATGAGTTCCTGACCCGGTTCTGCGAACAACCGCAGAACAGCCAGTTTTCCACGTGGATGTCGGAAACCATCCGCACGTTGGGTCCATCCGGAACTCCGGCGGAACTCGGGGAAAAACTCTCGAACGCGAAAACCGATCAGGAGCGGACGAGATACGTCCATGAGTTCGGTGTTTCGCTGAAGGGTTCGGATTTCGGAACGATGCTCGCCGAATGGCGGAAGCTGCCGCCGGAGATCCAGGGCCGTGCGACGAATTCGATGCTCTTCCATGCGGATCCGACGGCGGATGTGCCGAAATTGGTGGGTCTGATGGTGGAGATCGGCGAATGGAAATCGATCAACGATCAGATCATGAAGGTTTCCGAGTATGGATACAAAACCGGCAAGGCGGCCGAGCTCGCGCAGTGGACCGCATCGTTGCCCGACGTTCCGCAGGCGAACCGCGTTTTCGTCCAGGCGGTGGAGCCCTACATCGTCAACAATCCGGTCGCGGCGAAATCATGGATCGAGAGCCTGCCGGCAAATGATTGGCGGCGTGACAAGGCGCTCGCCGAATATTCGCGGCATGTGCTGTGGCGGATGAGCGACAGAGACCTTTCCACCTGGGCGATCAATTCGATTTCCGATCCGCAGATGAAGAAGCAGGTGGTGAGCGTCCGCGCGGCGTGGGCGAGGGAACGCGGCGTCGATCCGTGACGCGTTTGCTTTCAGGTTGTCAAAACCGGGATGGCGATTTAAACGCTGAGGATGGCGAAAACCCTTTTCCGCTCCTATGGGTGGATCCTCACCCATCTCGTTGCCGCTTCGGTCGGCGGCGCGGTGTGGTTCGCCGTGCGGGCGGAGAAGGCTGACGCTGTGAAATCCACTCCGGTGGCTTCGCAGAAAGCGTCGTCACGGGCGGAAGTCCGGCGGGACCGGCCGGACCGGAGCATCGATGGCGACAAGATCCTGAGTGACATCACGGGTGAGCAGCACCGGAGTTCCATGGCCCCGAATCGTAAGTTCTCGTACGCCGATCATATCCGTGAATCGGCGGAGAGGGTCATCAAGGAGGCGAACGAACTGCCCCCTGCGGACGATGTGGCTGCCGCGGCGCTCGAAGCGTTGGACTTCATGGAGAAGTTCAAGAACGGCGGGACTTTCACGAAGGAGATGATGGAGGAAAGGCAGAAATTGCCTGCGAAAATCCTGCATTGGATCCGGAAGGATCCGCAGGCTGCGATCGCCCACCTGGGATCGCTGAATCAGTTGGGATATTACAACGGCGCGATCATGGCGGCGGTCTACGAGCAGGGGCCGATCGAGGCTCTGAAGTGGCCCATGCCCACCAAGGAAAGCAACCAAATGAGCTTCCGTTACATGATCGCCGCGGAAGCCGGGCGGCGGGGGGATTCCGAAGTTGTCGCTGCGTTCAAGCAAGGGGTGTCCGCCAACGAGTGGAGCAACTCGGTCGGGATGTTGGTTGAATCGTGGCCGCCGGAGAAACGGGACGAGTTGTTCAAGGCCGCGACCGGGGAGAATTCTCCGGCCATGCTCACTTCATTCATCCAGCGACGGGGAATCGAAGGCTACCAATGGCTGAAAACGAAACTGGAATCCGACGATCTGGACCCCGCCTTCAAGCAGGCGGTGCTGAAAGACAGCGGCTACCGTCAGATGGTCCGGAACACTCCGGAGATCCCGTTCGAGGAGCGGATCGAGATTCTCGCCGGATTCAACAAGGACAAGCCGGTCGAGCAATTGCAGCTCGAGATCGGAGGTGCGGACGTCACCCGTTTCCTGGCGGCGGGGCGGGATTGGAAATATGCGTTCCACACCGGCAACGCGACGATGGAAGAGATCTACCAGGCGGCCGCCGCGGGTTTGCCCGAGCTGGCGAAATCTTCGCCGGATGCGTTGCGGAACCAGATTTACAAGGAATTGGCGCAGGAGAATCCGCAGGCGGCGTTGGCATCGGTCGATGCGTTTTCCGGTGGCGACAAGTGGGGGACGGCGATGAAGGCGGCGCGCTGGATGTTCAAGGAAGCGAACCCGCAGGTGTTCTATGACTACGTCACGAAGATTCCGGTCGAGACTTCGGAGACGTCGTGGCAGGACCGGCTCGGCGCTTGGAACGAAAGCGCGAGGGATGCCTATGCGAAGCTGGGCCCGGAGTATTCCAATTGGGTCCTCGCCTTGCCGGAGGGCATGGACAAGGAGATGGCTTCCTACAATCTGCTGAAGCAGGTCCGCGACAAGGAGTCCGATGTCGCGAAGTCGTTGCGCGAACAGGTGAAGGATCCGCGGCTGATCGAAAAAATGAACGCGAAGCCATGAAGCCGGTTGTCACGAAATCACTGACCCATCTCTGCGCCGCGGGCGTCGGGATCCTGCTGGTCGCGGGAACGGCTGCGATTGCAGTGGATCGGAAGGGGAAAGAGAAGACCGCTGCGGAAGCGCCGGCTGCCGCCAAGCCGGTGCGACCCGACCGGGCCGATCGTCCTTTGCAGATCAAAAAGGAGATGCGGCAGGCGACACCTCCGCGTTTCACGGCGAAGGAATGCCAGGCGGCGTGGGATGCGATCGGCAAACGGAATCTCACCAGGCAGGAGCGTCTCAACTACCAACGGCAGGAGCTGTTGATGTGGGCGGAGGTGGATCCCGAAGCGGCGTTGAAAGCCGCGCTCGCATCGCCATGGGACGAGCAGGGATCGCAGGGGCAATTGCTGGGTGCGTTCCATGGTTATTTCTCGAAGCAGCCGGTGGAATCGTGGGATCTGCTCAAATCCGGCAAGCTCGG
>DATLIO010000325.1:0-3505 GCA_035539355.1 Luteolibacter sp. | reverse complement strand
TTCCTGGGCATTGCCGCTCAGATCGAAGATCCCGTGTTTGTTCGGAGGGAAGGAACCGACCTTCGCGATATCGGGGAAAGGGTCCTCGTAGTTGGCGATCGTCGATGAAAGCGACGATTTGCCGTCGGCGAAATTGCCCGCTCCTTTCGGCGGTGGCCAGGCGTCGCCCCAAGGAAACGTTTTGACCTTGTTGCCGTCGCGGTTGAGCGGCGTGCCACCGGTCTCCCCTTCAATTCCCGCCATCCGGCTCCATTCCAGATCCGTCGGCAACCGGTAGACATGATTGCCGGTGATGAGGATGTCCTTCTTGTCAGGCAGCGGCTTGCGCTCGAGCGAAGTGAGCCATTCACAGAACTTCTCCGCCAAGTCGCGCGTCACGTAGGTCACCGGATGCTGCGGATCCTCGGTGTCCGCCCCCGGCGGCATCACCAGCGGCATGAGCATCTCATCCGGATTCTGGTTCTGCTGGCGGGCGAGTTCCGAATTGTACTCGCGGATGAAACGATCGAAATCCTTTCGGCGCGTCTCCCACTTGCCGACCATGAGGTTGTCGCCGAGCGGCACGAATTCCATGCCGAGGCTGTTCTTCCATTCCTTGCCGAAAACCACACCGGCGTTCTTTTCCAGCTTCACCGCATTCGGCGAGCTGGTCTGACCGGAAACGATGTCCTGGGTGATCTCCTTCTGATCGAATCCTTCCTTCACGAGCAGGATCTTCCGCTGCCCGGGTTTCACCTTTTCGATCACCGGTCCATCGGTGACGCCGCGATAAACACCGTCGATGAACACCTCGGCTCCCGCAGGATTCGTCGCCAGCTTCAGCATCCCGAAGTCGATCTTCGCCACCTTCACATAAAACGGCCGCAGGTTTTCCTTCTCGGCGACCTGGCCCATCTTGGCGTCCTTGAAGGAAAGGTCCATGTCAGGGAAAACCTCGTAGTTGTCGTTGAGCAATCCGCCTTTGATCGCTTCTGTGCGGATCCAGTCGCAGTAAGCGATCGCGTCATCCTTCGTCGTGAGGACGATGTCGACGTTGCGGCCTTTTTCCGACGTCCGGACCACTTGTGGAAACTTCCGCGGAGAGATGCTGTTGAACTGGATCCAGGTCGCTTGGGTGACCCACCCTTCACTGACGTGCTCGTTGTTCTTCGGCGTGTAGCTCACTCCGAGATGATCGCGCCAGATTTCACCGGGAACCGGTGGTTGGTCGGTCTTCAGCTCGATTTCGAAAATCTCCGTCTCACGGCGATCGGCTTTCTCTTTCGAAAGGACGAACTCCACATTCTGCGTCCGGAAACCGCGGTTGCGGATCTCAAACCGCATCGCCTTCCCAACCGTGTTCACGTATTCGCGGGTCGGAAGCGTATCGATCTCAAGCCCCTTCTCATCGAAAATCTTGGCGCCCTGCGGATATCCGATGATCCGGTAACGCCCTTTCTTCTCGACCCTCGGCGGCGGATTTTCGATCCACGGATAATCGATCGCCCCGCTTTTCCAAAGCTCGTAGCCCGCCCATCCGGAGAATCCGAAAAGCAACAACGTGGTCACCCACAGGGCACCGCCACGGCTGCGGCGCTTCTTCCCCCGCTGCAACCGCCGCAACGCTTCGGCGAGTTCCGCCGCGCTGGTGATGACACGCTTCGAAAGCCGCGGCTCGCAGATGTCGCAGATGATCTTGTTCAGCTCGAGCCAGCGTTTGCGTTCAGGCCCGCTCGGCAGATGATCCGGCAGTTCCGGGAAATCGAGCCGGTCTTTTCCCGTCGCGATTTCATAAAGCACCTTCCCGAGGCTGTAGACGTCCGCCTGCGCCGATCCCGGACCTTCCGGCGGGACGAAACCTTCGGTCCCGACGAACGTCCGCTGGTCCCGTGCGGCGACCAATCCGATGTCCGCGAGCTTGGCGCGGCCGTTCAGGAAAATCACGTTCGACGGCTTCACGTCGCGGTGCGCGAGTCCCCGCTCGTGCAGGTGATCCAACGCTTCCGCAAGCCGCAGGCCGACATCGATGCACGTCGCCGTGTCGAACTGAGGAACCAACGATTGCTTCGTGTCCGCCCGCAGCGTCCGCGGCTCGTATTCGATGGGATTGATGTCCTGCCCGGCGCGCACATCGTCGCCGAGCTCCATCACGTAATAGTAAAACGAAACCCCGTCGGGACTGCGCCCGACATGAAGGATGTGGACCAACCCCGGATGATCCCGTGAAATCGGCTCGAATTTCAGGATCCCTTCGAACTCACGCTCGAATCCGCGCGCATCATCGAAGTCCTCGCGCCAGACCACTTTGACCGCGCGCAACGCACCGGTCACCCCCCGTCCCAGCCATACCTCGCCGTAAGCACCCCCTCCGATTTTCCGGAGGATCTCATGGTCGGGAATGACAGGATCAGGTCGGGATTTACTCGGCATCTTCCTCGAGTTTCGCCAGTTCGCGTTTCAATACCGAACCCACCCGGTGCTTTGCCAGATAAACCTGCGCCATGCTCACATTCAGGTGATCCTGCACCTTCTTCGCATCCCATTGTTTGATGACGTAGTAGTGGAAGATCTGATACTGCTTCGGTGAAACCTGCGCCTTCACCCGCGCGAGCGCCGCGTCCGCGACGTTCTTTTTCCACTCCACATCCCACAACCGCGAAAGCATGTCGCCGTTCGGATCCTCCACCCGATCGATCACCGCGGTCTTGCGGTCATTGTCCCATTCGCCGCCGGCCATCGCGGTGTCTTTTTTCCGCTTCCGGAACTGGTCGTTGATCCGCCAGCGCGTCATGTTCATCAGCCAGGTTTTGAAGGAACCCTGCTCCGGATCGTAAAGCTTGCGTTTGCTCTGCTTCGCGATGGAAAGGATCGTCTCCTGCACGCAGTCGAACGCCTCGTCCGCGCGCAGGCCGGCCTTGATCGCCACCGAGTAGATCAGGCGCCAATAAGTCTGATAGAATTCATCCCACGTCCGCTGGTCCTCCCAATTGTCCAGCCGGGCGATCAGGCTCTTGCGGGTCTTCGCATAGGCCTCAACCAGAATCGCGTCATCCTTGTTTTCCTTCTCTACTTCGTCCTCCGGCATTGGTCCTCCTTTACCCGATCGAATCGCGGCTGTCTTTCAATCATTCGCTATTTTCGCAAGTCACTGATAAAGAGCGATAACATTTTTTGCAAACATCCGAAAATAATCAACATGTGCGAAGTATCGCCGATGTTGTTTACAAACCCCGCCATTTAGGGGTATCCAACAGGCCTCAATCACTCACCCCGTGCTTCCGGACTCACCCCCCGGGAACTCCCCCCACGGAGAGATGACATGTCACCCGAAACATCACCATTGAACGCTTCGCAAGCGGTCGAACGGATTCGCGAGATCATCGTGGGCCGGCACCTCGAGAAGCTTGAGCAACGTGTCGCACGCCTCGAAGCGTCGGACACCCCCGTAGCCGTGCATCCCCATTTGGATGAACGGGTTCTGATGACGGAAGCCCGGGTTGAAGCGCTCCAGCACAGTGTTTCCCGT
>DATLIO010000324.1:0-5359 GCA_035539355.1 Luteolibacter sp. | reverse complement strand
TGGGAAGGATTCCGAGGGCGATGCCGGTGCCGCCGAGAAGACGGGCTGCGGTGGAAACGCTGCCATCGCCTCCGCCGATGATGATGGAGTCCGGTTGGCTGGCCATGGCATCCTTGATCTCGTCTTCGATCTTCCAGGGATCGATCACGAGGGCGGTCATCTGATGGCCGTCGTCCACAAAAGCCTGGTGGACGACGTCGCAGACCTGCGAGGCAATAAGCCCGCGTTCGTTGCCGCCCGAAGCCCGGTTGATGAGCAGGACGCTGCGGCTCATGGTCATGGATGGGTTGAACGGAAGGCGAGGGCGGTCAGCGATGAGCGGAGAAGCTGTTCGCGTTCGGAATCGGGAACATCCTCATCAGGCGGGTTGACCACGGAACGGAAGACGGCAGCCCATGCCGCGGCGGAGCGGTCGTGTCCGGCTTCGGGTTCCACGGCCCTGATGGCCTCCTCGATTTTGCCTGACCGTGCGGCGACGAGGGCGCGTGAGACCGGAGTGCCCGGAGGGGTGAGCACGAAATCGACGACTTCACGGAGATCCGTCGGTCGGACGGGTTTGAGCAGGAAGTCCGGAACCCGGTGCTGGATCGCTTTGAAAGCGACCGACGGTGTGATCGCGGCGCTGCACAGCACGATGGGGGTGAGGTTGCCGGTGATCCGCAGCGACTCGATGACTCCGAGACCGTCGATGTCCGGCATGCGGAGATCCAGGATGACGATGTCGAACGCCGAGCTTTTGATTTTTTCAAGCGCCTGACGGCCGGTGGAGGCGGATTCGACGAAGGTGTGCTTGTTCGAGAGCGCGTAGGAAAAACCCAGCCGCAGCGTCGGCTCATCGTCCACGACAAGCACGTTCCGCACCCGCGGGGCACCGTGGCCGTTGTTGTCAGGCGATAGGGACATCAATGTAAAATTCCGTTTGTTCGGAAGACCGTTCGAGCAGGCCGATGCGGCCTTCATGGGCCCTCATGATCTCCCGCGAAATGAACAGACCGAGTCCGACCCCGTCATTGGATTGGTTGGGCGCCCGGAAGAAGCGTTCGAAAATGCGGCTCTGGCTTTCTTCGGGCACGCCCTGGCCGCGGTCGATCACCGAAATGCGCACGAACTCGGATCCGTATTTGCCGCACCGGATCGTGATTTCGGAACCGACGGGGCTGTGCTTCACCGCGTTGGAGACGAGATTGTTCATGACCTCGTCGAGACGGATCGGATCGGCGAAAATTTCCGGAAGCATCTGGGCGGGTTTCTCAACACGGATGGTGCAGTCCTTGGCCCCGGCGGCGCCGTGATAGAGCCGTGCCGAACGCTCGACGGCATCCATCACCGGCATCGCGATGCGGGAAAGGTGGGTGGTTCCGCTTTCGGCGCGGGAAAGGTCGAGCAAGGTGTTGAGGGTGACGAGCAGCCTTTCGCAATCTTCGTTCGCGGAAGCGACCATGGTCTGCTGGATCTTGGTCAGGTTGCTGGCGCTTTCCTCCATGAGGAGGTGGAGCACCATGCGGATGCCGGTGAGCGGTGTCTTGATCTCGTGGCTGACCGTCGAGAGCAGGTTCGTCTTCATGTCGTCCAGCCAGCGGATGCGGCTGACGTTGTGAAGGAGGACCGCCCATCCGGAGTTCCTGCCATCGTCCGAGACGAAGCGGAAAATACGTGGAAGGTAGTAGAACTCCTCCTCATGGACGCGGAAGAGCAGGGCTTCGCGCGGATCCTCGGGGAGCAGATGGGTTCCGGACTTCCGGCAATCATCGAGGATCCGCTGGATCTTGAGGGGCAGGCGTCCTGAGACGCCCAGTTTCTCGGTGAGTTCTTCGGCCGCGGGATTGATCTGGACGATGTTCGAGTCGTCGCCCAGCACGAACACGGGCGAGGGGATCGCTTCGAGAATGGCGCGGTTCACGAGATTGGCGCGCAGCAGGTGGTCGTCCGTTTCACCGCGGCGGTGCTTGAGCTCCGCGGCCATGTCGTTGAAAGCGGAGATGACGGAGCGGAACTCGCTTTCCTGCCCCGGTTCGGGCAAGGTCAGCTCGAGGTTGCCTTTCCGGATCTCCTCGATGGAAAGGTGCAGGCGCCGCACCGGATCGACCAGATGACGGACGAGCTGGATGTAGATGATCGCCGCAAGCGCGGTGCCAAGGAGCACGAGGGTCGAGACGAACAGGTAGTTTTTCGTCGACTCGCTGCGCATCGCCTTGCCCCCTTCCATCAACTGGTCTTCGGCCAGGTTGGTGATGTTGTCCGACAAATCGGTGATCCGCTGGGTCTGGGCGCTGATGGCGGCAAGCTGCCGTTCGCGTTCGTCCTTGGGGCCCGCCGGGTTCGAGAGGAAGCGCCGGTAGGTGTCGAGATAGGCGTTGACGGCGGTGGTGAGGCTTTCAATGCGTTCGTCGAGCCTGTTGTCGGTTTCCGCGGCTTCGCGCAGGGTCTTGAGGCGTGCCTGGAGCTGCTTCGCGATATCGTCGTGGACGGTTGTGTCGATCGTCGCAGCGGGATTGTTCGCCAGCAACTGGGGGACGTACGTCGAATTCAGCGTCGAGGTGTTCGAGCGG
Source organism: Luteolibacter sp. (assembly GCA_035539355.1). Classification (GTDB taxonomy): domain Bacteria; phylum Verrucomicrobiota; class Verrucomicrobiia; order Verrucomicrobiales; family Akkermansiaceae; genus Luteolibacter. Next base: position 2,810 of record DATLIO010000324.1, on the reverse strand, counting down.
AATCCGTGGGTGACGCGGATGACCTCGTAGTCGAAGTTCAAGCGCTTGTCGAAGCGCTTGTTCGAGTCACGCATGAGCAACAGTGCCGCAGCGCCGACGCCCCAAAGAAGAACGATGAGGGTCAACAGTCCGAAGAAGAGTCTGAAACGGAGCATTGGGGATGTGAATCACTCGATTCCGTAACGCTTCCGTTTACGGTAGAGCGTGGCCTTGTCGATGCCGAGGATGGCGGCGGCATCCTGAAGCGATGGAGCCCATTCGAGAACGCGGAGAAGGTGCGCCTGTTCGATGTCATCGATGGTGTGTTCACCGCCGATGCAAAGTCCCGAAGCGGGATCACGGTTGGAAACATTCGTCGATACCGGCGTCGGACGCGGGAGGTCCTCGGCTTCGATCTTGTTGCCGCGGGCAAGGATGGCGGCGCGTTCGATCGCGTTGCGGAGTTCGCGGAGATTTCCCGGCCAGCCATGACGCATGAGGGATGAGCGGCCGTTTTCGCTGAAGCCGTCGATCTTCCGCCCCATCTGCCCGGCGAAGAAGGAGAGGTAGTCGCAGGCGAACCGGTAAAGATCGATGGGACGGTCGCGGAGCGAGGGAACGGTGATGCTGATCACGTTGAGCCGGTAATAAAGATCTTCGCGGAAGAAACCGGCGCTGATGAGCGAGGGCAAGTCACGGTTGGTGGCGGCGATGACACGGACGTTCGCGGGACGGATCTTGTTTTCGCCGAGACGCTCGTATTCGCGCTCCTGCAGGAGGCGGAGAAGCTTCGGTTGGATCTCCATCGGCAGTTCGCCGATCTCGTCGAGGAAAAGGGTGCCGCCTTCCGCAGCGTGGACTTTCCCCCATGTGTCCCGGATCGCGCCGGTGAAGGAGCCTTTCATGTGGCCGAACAGGACGCTTTCCAGAAGCTCCTTCGAAAGGCTGGGGCAGCTGACGGTGATGAAAGGTTTGTCACGGAGATGGCTGCGGTCGTGGACTTCGCGGGCGATGACGCTTTTGCCGGTGCCGCTCTCACCGAGAATCAGCACCGAGGCGTTGGTCGCGGCGGCGCGGAACAGGGTGTCGAATTCATCGTGGGTCCTCCGGTCTTCCGAACTGAAGCGCAACGGCGGGGAGGCCTGTTTGGCTTCGGTTTTCAGTTCCTGGACGGTCTCCTGAAGCCGGACGACCTCGCCCTGCGTCTGGAGGGCCTTTTTCGCCTTGATCAGGATGGCCCGCAATTGATCGGGAGTGAACGGCTTTTCCAGGTAATCGAAAGCGCCGAGCTGGGTGGCTTTCACCGCCGTCGAAACCGAGGCATGGGCCGTGAAAATGGTGACCAGTTGCCGTGGTTTCAGGGTGAGGATCCTCTGGAGGATTTGAAGCCCGTCTTCGTCCCCCAAGCGGAGGTCGAGAAACACGAGATCGAAATTTTCCTCTTTGACCCGGCGGATGCATGAGTCGCCGTCTTCGGCGGTTTCAACATAATGACCTTCGGCTTCAAGGGCGAGGGAGGTGGTGAGGCGGATCGACTTTTCGTCGTCAACGATGAGGATATCCATGCAGTCCGTGTTCGATTTTCACTGAACCTTTCACCATTTTTCGTGCCGCTCGTGCATTTTCACGTATTGATCTGACAATGAGTGGCTTGAATGATTCCGAGGGGTTCTCTTTTGTGGAATTATAATGCAAAAAGCAATCAGTTTTTTGTTTGAGCGCTATTCTGCAACCTGCTGCGGAATTCCCGATGTTGGTGCAAACTGCAATTTGAAAACCACCGTTGGGAATGGGTGTTTGAAAGTAAGATCGCTAATTATCAAAGAGATGTAACAGATGGGGGTGATTGGCCTGCAGTTTGCGATAGAGGGAGTTACTATGAACCCTATCTTTCTCTCCAACGTCATCTGCGCGAAGCCAACTGCCACGAACCGCTTCTTCATTCTGGGGTTCGCGTTTTTGGCGACGACGGCTTTCGCGCTTTCCACGACGTCGTGCGCCACGACCAAGGGTTTCGGCCAGGATGTCGAGAAGGTCGGCAACAAGATCGAGAACGCCGCCCAACGCACCGGAGGCGCGAATTGACCTGTGTCTTACGTGATCGCGGAACAGCAGGGGCGTTGACGAAACGCCCCTGTTCTTGGAAAGTGATCACGTTCGCGCGGGATCTTCCCCCCCGCCGTCTCCATCGTGACGCCGACCCCCCATCGGAGTAATAATTTCGATCTCATCCGACTGCTCGCCGCCTTGCAGGTGGTGCTTTCGCATGCGGTGGGGCACACCGGTCTGATCCACCGTCTGCCGGACTGGGGGAAATCCTTTTTCGAATACCTGACGTGGTTGCCCGGCGTTCCGGTGTTTTTCGTCATCAGCGGATTTCTCATCGCGAGATCCTATGAGAACAGCCGGCATGATCCGGCGGGATACTTCTGGCGCAGGGTTCTGCGCATCTATCCGGCGTTGTGGGTGTGCCTTGGCGTGACCGTCGCGGTTCTCGGAGCGTTCGGTTTCCTGAGCGGTGATTTCGTGCGATCCACGACATTCCCGGTGTGGTTGGCCGGGCAGGCGACGTTCGTCCAGTTTTTCAATACCGGGCAATTCCGGGATTTCGGAATCGGCGTGGCCAACGGCGCGCTGTGGTCGATCACCGTGGAGCTGCAGTTCTACGTCTTCGTTCCGCTGCTCTACGCGTTTCTCTTCAGGAGCCGGTCCGCTCTGACAAAAGCCGGAGCCTTCGTCTTCGGGTCGATGATGGCCGCAGCGTTCGTCCGGAGGTGCATGAGGGATCTCAATATCACCGGACCGGGAGGATACTCGGATGCTCCGGTGGT
>DATLIO010000323.1:0-3771 GCA_035539355.1 Luteolibacter sp. | reverse complement strand
GATGGCGGAGTGGAATGGCATGCCCGATGCGGCCCGCAGCCTGCAGGTGGAGGATCAGGACATCGTGCTGCTCGCAAACGGGACGGACCGGTTTTCCGGAAAGGTCACCGGATTCCAGGACGGCTCCGTGACATTCGAAGGCCGGTACGGTGGTTTCCGTTTTCCGATCGATGATCTGGCCGAGATCCGTTTCGCGAAAAACGCGTTGGCGAAGCCGGCGGAATCCTCGGAGGGCGAGATGACGATTCATCTGTATCCTCTCGGACGGGTCACCGGAAAGCCGGTGGCCGGTACCCGCGACAGCATCAAATTGCTCACCCCGTCTTCAGGCGAATGGAACGCCGATCTCAAATCCGCGGTCATTCTCGATTTCAATCCCTCCGAAAGCTTCCTTGATGATTGGGACGTCCAGTTCTGAAATGATCCGCTGTTTTTCCACGGCGCTCTTCCTCGCATCGACGGGCTTTTCGTCCGCCGATCACATCATGCTGAATGGTGAAGGACGGCTCAGCGGAACCGTGAAATCGATCAACGCCGACGGGGTGGTCGAACTGGCGTCGCCGCTCGCGCCCGATCCGGTTTTTCTCCGCAGTGATGCGGTGAGAAAGGTGACCTTCGGTGAAGGTGACCAAGCTGGAAAAATCCCGACGAGCCGTCTCGAACTCAACAACGGCGACATCCTTCCCGTGGAAGTGGAGTCGCTGGATGAGAAACAGATCCAGGTGGTTTCGCCGGTCGCGGGTAAACTGACCATCCCACGCACCTCCTTGAAATCACTGATGCTCGGCATCCACCCGAACCGTGTGGTGTATTCCGGACCGAAGTCCGAGGATGATCTCAAACCGGAAGGTCCCCAGGCTGAAAACTGGTCCTACGACGAAGGCGTCCTTCTGGTCGAAGGAGGCGGGCGCGCTGCCAGAAAGCTGGAACCGCTCAAGCAGTTCATCGTGCGGTTCACGATGGAATGGCACAACAATCCGACGATCCAATTTTACTTCGCCGATCCACTCGCACCGTCCACGCAGACGATCGCCGACCGTTATTATTTCCAGTTCAACGCTTCGGGCATGGAGTTGAAACGGGAGTCGGTGAACGGCGGGAAACGGTTCACTTCATTCGCCTCGCTGAACCGCCGGCCGGACCAGTTTCCGGGCAGCCGGCTGAAAGTGGAGATCCGGGTGGATCGCCCGAACTCGCTTCTTTATCTGTTCCTCAACGACGAGCCGGAAGGGCGGTTCAAGGATCCGGTGGAAACGCCGCCGCAGGGTGGTGGCATCGCTTTCGTCAGCAGCGCGGGGAATGACACGGAGGTGCGTTTCAGCGGCATCGAGGTTCTTGAATGGGATCCTCAGGGTGACCGATACCGGACCGAGGATCGTGGGGATCCGAAAGCGGATTCGATGATCGAAAGACGCGGTGATCGCTTTGGAGGAAAGCTGCTTTCGATCGGCGATGGCGGGAACGGCAAGGTGTTCCGTTTCAAGAGTGATTTCCAGGACGCTCCGATCGAACTGCCGGAGTCGGAGATTTCGACGATCTTTTTCAGCGAGCCGGAAGCGAAGGAAGCGGCGGCGTTGCATCCCTTCGCGCTGAGATTGCAGGGCGAAGGCATCGTGCGTGTTTCATCGTGTTCCTTTCCGGGCGATCGGATCGAGGCGGTGCATCCGTTGCTGGGGCCGCTGCTGTTTTCCCGTGAAGGCGTGACGGCTTTGGAGCGTCTGGATTTGAAAGGGGGCAAACCATGATCCGGTGGCTGCTGCCTTGTCTTCTTCTGCCGCTGACGGCGGCGGGCCAGCAGGATGCTTCCGCGGTGATCCGTTTTTCAAACCAGGATCAACTGGGCGGATCACTGGAATCCCTGGGGAAAGACCGGCTCGTCTGGTCTTCGCCGATCCAGAGCCAACCCGCCGCTTTCTGGCTGAAAGAGGTCCTTGATCTGAGTCTGCCCGCAGAGACTCCGGTGATCAAAGCCACCCACGAAGCGACCCTCACGCTCGCGCGCGGGGATTCGGTCCGGGGACAGATCGCATCCGTGACCGACGAGGCCATCGAGATCGACACGTGGTTCGCGGGACGGATGAAGTTTCCGCGGCTGATGGTGCGGGAGGTCAGGATCACGGATCGGCCGGAATTGTTGTTCCGCGGGCCTTCGTCGTTGGAGGGCTGGACGCAGACCGAACCGGCGCCGTGGAAATACCAGGCATCTTCGTTCCGCTCGGTGTCCGCCGGAAGCATCGGCCGCGATGTCGAACTGCCCTCGGAGTTCCGTCTCGCCTTCGATGCGGCCTGGCGGGATGTCTTCAATCTTTCGGTCGTGCTGTATTCGGATGACGTTTCGAACGAGAATCCGGAGAACGGCTATGAAGTGACTTTCAACCGCCGTTCGGTGCGTTTGCAGCGTTGCGGGAACCACAGTTTCATCGGCTCCACCCAGGGAGCCCGTGAGTTGCAGGAGGACGAGAAAGCCCGTGTCGAACTCAGGGCGAGCAGCCGGACGAAGACGATCTGCTTTTATGTCAACGGACGCCTGATCGAGGTGTGGAACGATCCGACGATGGACCGGGAATCGCTGGGCACGGGCATCCAGTTCGTCACGCAGGACAACAGCCGCATCAAGATCTCCGGCATCGAGATTTCATCATGGGACGGCGTGCTCGATGAGACGCCGCGCGGCAACGCGTTCGCGAACCGGCTGCGGGAAATGGATTTCCGCGGAGTGGAGGAGAAGAAGGAGCCGGATGAGGAAGTGCCGGAAGGCCGCATGCTTCTTCGGAACGGCGACAGCATCGAGGGCGAGGTCCTGGCGATCGCCGATGGCACGATCACCCTCAAGACGTCGTTCGATGAGGTGAAGCTTCCTGTCTCGCGTTTCCGCAGCATTGCGTTGAAAGCCGCGAACCTTGAGGAACCGAAACGCGAGAACGGTGATGTCCGCGCATGGTTCATGGATGGCACGTCGCTGGTGTTCCGGCTCGAATCGTTCGATCAGGGCCGCATTTCCGGCTACAGCCAGAATTTTGGAACGGTGAGTTTCGATGCGAAGGCGTTCTCCCGCCTCGAGTTCAACATCTACAATCCCAAGCTCGATCCGATGCGCGAGCAGGGGGGATGGTGAGCGCAACGTGTTTGCTGATGTTCATAACTCATTGGAAATGGCAGGGGGCTCCCTTGAAAACGTGAAATACTAGGAAGGGGTAAGGGGACCACTGGCAAGGGGTCGGCCGATCGCTGGGATGTTTTGACCGGTACAGGCCAGTGGAAGGGGGAGGACAAGCAAGTGGCAGGGCTGCCACAGGTGAGTGGGAGGGTGACCACAGACATGGGTTAGGTGGACCGCAAGGATGTGGCGGGGTTTCCACAAGGATGTCATCGGGAGGCTACAGGCGAGTGGAAGGGGGGCTTCACTCATGGAGGGCCTGCCACAGGCAAGTGCATGGCTTTCCACAGGCCAGGGGAAGGGCTACTACCAGCGAGGGAAAGGCGGCCGCAAGTGAGTGGGAGGGTGACCACAGCCCAGTCGCCTGCGTGAACAGGTCAGGTCAGAGACCGATCTTGCCTTCGACGATCTTCCATGACGGACCGTCCTTCTGGAAAGGCGGGGCGTTGTCGCCGGTGGTGACGGCCGGCGGTTGATGGTCGATCCGGAAAAGCGGAAGGATCGGTGCTCCGGTGGAGGCCTTCTCGTAGTTCTCGCCGACCTGTTCGATCATGAGCGAGGCGCAGAAGAGCCCGCCGGGAATTTCACTGAGCAGGATCTCGATGGGATACGAG
>DATLIO010000322.1:0-2777 GCA_035539355.1 Luteolibacter sp. | reverse complement strand
CCGCGGCCTTTGTTCCAGCCTTCATCGTCATCGTATTGTGATTTTTCTACTTCATGTCCACCGGCAGCAACGTCCTTCCCTCCATCAGGTGAGCCCACCGCCCCTCGAACACGCCCTCCGCCCGCAGCGGTTTGCCGTCATCCTTGAAATTGCTCCAATGCCGTATCCCTACGCTCATCCGGTTCCCGGAAAATCTCCGCGTCGCCATCAACGTCCCCCGTTCCCCTGTGCGCTCCACTGAGAACGCCACCTCCACCATCTCCTTCTCCGGATAGATCAGGTCCCAAGGGTATCCATCAATCAACAGGTTTGCCTTGTCCCGTGGCAATGCGGAGCCGATCCCCAGATCCATGTTCGCGCGGATGCTCTCCAGCGCACCCCGCATCCCGCTCATGTCCAGCGCCACGGAACTCTCCGTCACCCCCTTCAGAACCGCTGTCTTCCGCTCGGCTTCCTTCACCTCATCCCGCATCTTCTCCACCGTGGCCAGCACCGCCTTCCGCTCCTCCTCCGTGACGTCCAGCAGGTCCAGCGCGGAGTTCGTCGTCCGCGAAATTTCCTCCAGGGAATCGAATCCTCCCGAGGCCAGCTCCTTCATCAACAGCTTCTTTACCACCGATCGCGGGATCGCGACTTTCGGCACCTCCTTCCCCGTATCCGCGGTTCCGGCCGCATTCTCCTTCCTCACTGGCACCGGCGCATGTCGCCTTTGCGGCACACTCTCCGCCACCGCGCCGCCCTCCCGCCCGGAGCCACCATCATCACCGACCGCATCCCCCGCAGCCGCACTCCACCGGCCAGTGGCGAAACACAGCGCCGCCACAACCACCGCGAGCGCCACCCACCCATGCCCATGAAGGATTTTTCCAGACATCCCGCACACCTTGGGAAGCGCCCGCCAGTCCTGTCAAGGAGTTGAAAACCAGTCTGGAAAAGGACGGAACGATCGTCTGCGGATGGCTTCCGGGCAGCCACCAGGGCGCTTGGTAGGATGATGCATCGATCAGCGGCACGGTCCGGTTATCCGTTGCTTAACATTTCTTAACACGCTAATTTTTCTCCCGGAGCGTTTATCCGGAGATTCCGATGTTTTCATCCAACCGCAATCCCTTCGCCATGAGGTTTCGCGTCGTCATCGCCTTGGCCGCTTCGCTCGCCGTCGGCTCCGCGGCGGAGGATCCGTTCGTGGAAGGGGAGGTGCTGGTGACTTTCCGTCAGGATGTTCCGGAAGAAACCGCGAAGGCTGCGATCGGACGCCGGTCGCTCAAACTGGCCCGGCGCTTCGAGAGAATCGGTGCGGGCGAGCGGAAAGTTTCCGGACTGGTCCGGGAAAGGTCCCGCACGACCGCCGATCTGATCGCCGAATTGAAGAAAGATCCGACGGTTGAGGCCGCGGAACCGAACTACTACCGGCATGCGACGATCGTCGCTCCGAACGACACCCGTTACGGACAGTTGTGGGGCCTTGAAAACACGGGCCAGACCGTGAACGGGACGGTGGGGACGAGCGGGTCCGACACGCGCTTCCGCCAGGCATGGAATCTCGCGAGGACGACCGGAACCGAGCCGGTGGTCGCGGTGATCGATTCGGGTGTCTACATCGAGCATCCCGATCTCGTGAACAACATCTGGACGAACCCGCTGGAGATCCCCGGCAATGGGATCGATGACGACAACAACGGGCTCGTCGATGACGTCCACGGTTATGATTTCTCCACCAACACCGCGCGGATGTTCGACTCCGGATTGCACGGCACCCATGTGTCCGGGACGATCGCGGCGGCGGGCCGGAACGCGACCGGCGTGATCGGCGTGCAATACAAGGCGAAGATCATCCCGATGAAAGTGTCCACCGACGGCACGAATTTCGATTCAGCGTCCATCATCGCGTCGTGCAACTACGCCGTGGCGCTGAAGCAGCGGGGCGTCAACATCGTGGCGGTGAACGCTTCGTATGGCGGCGGATCGTTCACCCTCGCCGAGCGGAACGCGATCGTCGCGCTGCGTGACGCGGGCGTCGTTTTCTGCGCCGCTTCCGGAAACAGCGGGCTCAACAACGACTCCACCGCGCATTATCCGTCGAACTACGATGTTTCCAATGTCATCGCCGTCGGGGCGATGACCCAGACGAACACGCTCGGCAGCTTCTCGAACTATGGCGCGACCACCGTGGACATCGCCGCGCCGGGAGTGAACATCTGGTCGACCTATCCGCTCACGATGCAATCGCGGACTTCTTCGGTGACGATCGGTGCGACGCCCTACACCTGCTCGAACATCACCTACTCCGGACTCACACCGCTGTCCGGCATCACGCGGCCCGTCATTTCCTGCGGCTCAGGCCAGACGGCGGCGGATTTCCCGCCGGAAGTCAGCGGAAACCTCGCGCTCATCAAGCGCGGCACGAACACCTTCGCCGACAAGACGACCCGGGCGAAAGCGGCCGGGGCGGTCGGGGTGATCATCTACAACAACGTCGTCGACAACATCACCTGGACGATGCTCGCCGCCGCTCCCGACTGGCTGCCCGGCGTGCAGATCACGTTGGCCGACGGGGAGGCGATCCTCGCGTCGTTGCCCGCCACCGGGACGCTGGTGAATTACGCGGATCCAGCGCAGGCTTATTCGGTCCAATACGGCACTTCGATGGCGTGTCCGCATGTTTCGGGAGCCGTGGCATTCGCCGCGTGGAACTTCCCGAATGAAACAATGACCCAACGCATCAACCGCATCAGCAACAACACGACCGCGGTTGCATCACTTGCAGGGAAAATCCG
>DATLIO010000321.1:0-2637 GCA_035539355.1 Luteolibacter sp. | reverse complement strand
TCCTTCGAAGTCCCCGCCGCGCCCTTCGAAGGAAATCCCGTCCGATGCGAAGGCCGCGGCATTTCCTTCGAAAGATCCGCCGTCCGATTCGAAGGATTTCACCGGACATTCGAAGGAAATGCCGCGGCCTTCGAATCGGACGGAATTTCCTTCGAAGGGCGCGGCGGGGGATTCGAAGGAAATGGAGGAAGAGAAGAAGGAAAGGGGGATCCGATGGAACCGCTCCGCGGCGGACTTGCATCCATCCGCGAGCAACAGACCTGCCGGAAGAGCGGCGCGGGATTTCCCGGTCTGATCGATTCGGTTTGCCGGACAGCTCACGGAGCGGGCCGGAAACGGCGGCGCCATGCCAGCAGGATGGCGGACGGGGCGAGCAGCAGGGCGATGGATGTCTCCGGAACCTGGGTCGCCTCGCCGACGAGATGCACGTTGTCGAACAGGACTTCGCTGTCGGCCTGCTTGGCGTCGTAGCCGTAGATCCTGATTTCAAAAGTGCCGGTGAGATCCTCGAACAGGTCGCTGGAGGCGGAAAGCGTCTCCCAGGTTTTGAAGCCGTCGGCGATGGTGCTCTGGTCGGAATGCAGGAGGTCACCTCCCAACCGGGAACCGAAGCCTGTCGCGACGTCGACCACGCTCACGGCGAACCGGTCGGGGCCGCTTCCGTGCGGACGGACGTCGATCGTGATGCCGGTCAGGGTCATCGTCGTCCCGGGATCCGGCGTGATGCGGAACCAGACGTAGCTGTCACTTTCCAAGGCATCCGAAGAATCACTGGAAGTCGTCCAATTTTTCACACTCCAAGATGGAAGCGGTTGGCCGTTGTCGGTGAGGTTGGCCGAGGTGATCGCCGCGCCGGGTTCGAACACCGTGGTGAAGACATCGGGGTCAACGCCCGAAGGACCGGTGTCGGTAAGGAAGACGTAGCTGGTCAGGGAGGCCGCGGATCCGCATGCCGGGATGAGCGCCAACACGCATGTGAGATGTCCAAACAACCGCCGCTTCATCGTGGCGTAGCATGGGACCTGGCGTGCTGCACCGTCAATTCCGGATGGCGGCCTGGCTTTCGGGGGAAAGACCCGCGCTGCTCCCGCCGCCTGATTTGTTTGAATCGGATTGACCCCGACCCGCCACGTCAGGATCCTCGGGACATGATACGGTCCCGTTTCCTCGCATCGGCATCCACTTTCGTCGTCCTCTGCTCGACCAGCTTCGCGGGAATCACCTTCGGGCCACTTCGTGGGAAACCCGGGGAAAGCGTCCGCCTCGTCACTTTTTCCGACACGAAGGGCGGCACCATCCAGAGGCAGGTTTCCGGTCAGTCCCTCTCAGGCACCATCCTGCTGACCCGTGCGCGCGACATCGTCTGGACCTTCCGCGATCCTGCCGCCGACGGAACCCGCCGGGGCATGGTCAAGGTCGCCAAACTGTCCTCCAGCAGCCGGTCCGTCATCAATGGCAAAACCGAGGAGTCCGACGATGTCAGCCCGCTCACCGGGAAAATGTTCTCCATGTCCAAGCCTCCGGAGGGCGACTGGACGTTCGATCTCGATGGCTCGATCCCCTCCAACCGGGTGACCCGGGAGATCGATGAACTGAAGGTTTATCTGAAACGCGATTGGTTCCCCACCCGCGAGGTGAATCCCGGCGACTCGTGGGAGTTCGACCCGACATGGATCAAGATGCTCATCGAGAGGGATTTCCCCGCGGCGCAGACGATCGGCACCATGCGTTTCCGCCAGCTCCGCACCGGCATGTCCCACCAGACCGCCATCATCGAAGTCTCCATCCGAAGCAGCGGCGGGGATTTCAAATCCAATGGCAGCGCCTCGGATGGCACGGTGGAACTCAACGGACAACTCGTGGTCAATCTGGACACGATGCTCGACGAGCGTCTCGAACTCAAAGGCACCGTCACCACGAATACCGATCGTGTCGGGGAAACCTCCAAATTGACCCTTCCCGTCAATCTGCTCGTCACGAAGTCGTTCGTGAGGGAGCCCTGAACCGCGTTCCGGCGGAGATGAAGCCGGCGCGATGGGCCATCACGTCCTACCGGGGGAAGAGGAAAGCGCTCGCCGAACCATCGCCGGCGGACTCATGGGGCTTTCATGTGCTGGAGGAGCTTTTCCTGCGCTTTCATTTGTGTCTGGCCGAGCTCTTGGATCTCTTCGATGTGCTTGTTATACCAATCCACCTGTTCGTCGGTTTGGAAGATGGCGTGACCTTTGTTCTCATCCCACGTCCAGTAGGCGTCTCCTTTTTGGAGGCCTTTCATGATCATCATGCCGATTTCGCCCGTTTTGATATCGGCGTTACGGACCACTTCCACCAGCTCGAGGGTCGTCGTCCATTTTTTATCAATTCCCCGGTTGAAGCCTTTGCGCTCGTCGCCGGTGAAGCCGATCTCATCCAGCCTTTTCGCAAGGGTCGGGCGGAAGGCTTTGAACGATTCCAACGCGTCCTTGTTCACGAGGATGACTGTCTCGAATTTACCGATCGCGGCTTCATAGTCCCGGCTTTTCGAAAGCGATTCGAGATCGAGAACAGCCTCATCGGCGGCTTTGACGCACTTCTCGCCCGCTTCATTGATGCTTCCCTGCAGTTCGGCAACGATCTTCAACGCCTCGCCCATCTTTC
>DATLIO010000320.1:0-2015 GCA_035539355.1 Luteolibacter sp. | reverse complement strand
ATTGGAAGCTGACGCAGGCGAAGAAGGCCGGTTCATTGGACTCGGCCGCGGAGCGGACGAGGGTGACGAACGAGTGTGTCACCCTGCTGACGGCGATGAGCGACAGTGCGGCGAGGGAGCATCAGATCAACGTGGTGGCGGTTTATCTGGGGATCTCCTCAGGGGCGCTGCTGGAATCGATTTCAAAAGCGAAGAAGGCTCCGCAACGTGAATTGCGGCAACAGCCTGATGGTGCCGTGGAAGTGGTGGAACCGACGAAACTCCATCGGATCGTGAGCACGCTTTGTCATCTGGCGTTGTCGTCCGGCGCGGCCCAGCATTTCCTGGCGGAGCAATTCGAGACGCTGCATGAGGCTGACCGCTGGATCGAAGGGATTCCGGTTCTGGAAAAGATTCTGGTGGGTGCGCCCGATCCCTCTTTGCCGTCCGCCCTGAACGCTTTCATGAGCGGGCTGCCGGAGGCCGACCGAATGGCGCTTTCCGCTGAAATGCTCGAATGGGACCCGGATGAAATGGAGGGGATTTCCGGTGCGGAGCACGCGTTGGCGTCCCTTTCGGCGTTGGTCTTGCAACGGCGGGATGCGGCGGTGAAATCGGCGCTGAAAGAGCCGGGGCTGTCAGCGGAGAGAATGAAAGCCCTTCTCGAGGAAGCGAAGGAAATCAGTTCGCTGATGCGGGGGATCGGGCAACGGTCGGAATTCGACGACCAATTGCCGGCTTCGACCTGGAAGGCGAAGGAGCCGGAGTGGAAGAAGCGGAGAGGGTAGGCCGAAGCCGACCGGGCGGTGCCGCCTTTCAGTGACGAACATCGGTTAAAAGGAAAACGGCGCCGGTTGTTGAACCGACGCCGTTCTGGAAGGGGTTTTGCCTTTCAGCCGATCAATAGCGCTGGGCGCGGCTGTAGCTGAACTGGGTCTCGAAGCCGAGTTCCGGTGGGAATTCGGAGAGGCCGTCCTTGACGTTCATTTCGATGCGGTTGTCTTCGCCGCAACGCTCGTAAGGTGGTTTGAAGGTGCCGCGATAGGTCGGGCAGGTGAAGGTCACAAGTTCGTAGAAGCCGTAGCCGAGGCGACGAAGGCCACGGCTGGTGCCGTCAACCACACCATAGGACCAACCGGCTTTGCGGCCGTGGTCGTCGGTCTTGCGGACCATTTGTTCCGGAATTTCCAGGAACCCGTAGAGGATGTTGCTGATGGCGCGGCCAAGTTTGCGCTCACGGGTGTATTGCGAAGCTGGCGGCGCGTGGATGTCGGCGGCTGCCATGCCGCACAATGCGACCATCGAGGTAGCGATGATGAGGAGTTTTTTCATGCTGCGGAAAAGTTAAGAAGTCTAACCGGGTGTTGGCAATGGATTTCTGGATTTTTGTTTGAAGGGACGCCGGCCGGAAACCGGCGTCCCGACCGCGCGATCAGAGTTCGAAACTCTGGACGCGGAGGATGCCCGGGGTGGAGCGGAGTTGCTCGAGCAGGGCGGCCGTCGGTTCGGTATCGACCTCGATGACCGTGACGGCGGTTTTCTTTTCGCGGTTCCGGCTCAGCGACATGTTGGCGATGTTGACGGAAGCGGTGCCGAGGGCACCACCGAGGACACCGACGATGCCGGGACGGTCGTCGTTTTCGACGAAAAGGAAACGGCCGGTCGGGTTGGTTTCGACGTAGTGGCCGGCGATGTGGACGATCCGTGCGGATTTGCCGATGAGCGTGCCGGCGACGGTGGTCGTTTCTCCGCCCTTGGTGGAGGAAACCTCGATGAGGTCCGTGAAGGTCGACGCGAGGGCGGCGGTGGATTCGCTGACCTGGATGCCGTGGGATTTGGCGACCGCCGGGGCGTTGATCAGGTTCACCTGCGCTTCGTGATGGGCGGACGAGAGGTAGCCGCTGAGCACCGAGCGTTTGACGAGTTCGGTGTCGATTTCCGAAACCGGGCCGACGTAGGAAACCTTGATCGATTCCGACTGTGGAGCTCCGATTTTCGAGAGCAACTTGCCGAGCGATTGGGCGAGAGCGAGATAC
>DATLIO010000319.1:0-3652 GCA_035539355.1 Luteolibacter sp. | reverse complement strand
GACCGGCTCCCGTCCGCAGGATATTCAAGGCCGCCAGAGTCGCGGCGATCGGGTCCCACCAGACCCAGTCCGTCACCCAGATCAGCCCCAGCGCGATCAGCACGGCGACGCTCGACCAGACATCGGTCAGCACGTGCAGGCCGTTCGCGCGGATCAACGGTGACCCGCTGGTTTTGCCGACCCGCACCAGCGACAGGCCGAGCACGAGATTCACCAGCGCGGCGACTCCCGTCAGAATGGCGCCGGTCTTGAGATGCATGATCTCCACGCCGAAAATCGCCTGACGGCCCGCTTCATAGAGAATCAGCAGCGCGGCCGCCGAAATCATCGCACCTTCGAAGCCCGCGGAAAGGAACGCCACCTTGTCATGGCCGAAGTGGTGTGTTTCATCCGCCGGTTTGTTCGCCAGGCGCAACGCCCACGCCGCGAACGCCACCGCCAGCAGGTGGACCACCGACTCCGCGGCATCCGAATAAATCGCCGACGATTCCGTGATCACCGCCGCCACGACCTTCACCACCAGCAACACCGCCGCCGCCGCGAGCGAAATGTTCATCATCCTCTTCTGCTCTGCGTATCCGGCCACGCGCCGAGCATCTCCGGCCCCGCAAAATCTTCAATCGGCAATGTTCAATCACCATTCCGCTCATTCCGTGCTTGTCTTCCGGCGAAAAACAGCGATTGCGTCCCCCTCCCGCGCCGCCGCGTCCGTGAATGTGTTGTTTCATCGGCTGGCTTGGGCCACCTGATCGAACACTATATATTATGGATACACCTCCTTTCAACGAACTCGGCCTGCCGGACACGCTCCTCGCGGCGGTCGAAGCGCTCGGCTACGAAAAACCGTCGCCGATCCAGGCGCTCAGCATCCCCCCCGCCCTCGAAGGCAGGGACATCCTGGGGCTTTCCGCCACCGGTTCCGGAAAAACCGCCGCATTCACCCTGCCCGCACTGGCCAAGGTCGATGTGAAATCCGCGGTTCCGCAGATCCTCATCCTCTGCCCGACGCGCGAACTCGCCGTCCAGGTCTGTGAGGAAGTCCACCGCCTCGGAGCGAAAATGCCCGGCCTCCACGCGACTCCCGTCTATGGTGGCGCCCCGATCGACCGCCAGCTCCGCGCGCTCCGCATGGGCACCCAGGTCGTCGTCGGCACTCCCGGACGTCTGCTCGACCACCTCCGCCGCGGCTCCTTCGATCCTTCGCACATCAGAATGGCCGTCCTCGATGAAGCGGACCGCATGCTCGACATGGGCTTCAAGGATGAGATGGACGAACTGCTCGCCGCGCTCCCGGCCGAACGTCAGACGCTGTTCTTCTCCGCCACGATGAACCCCGGTGTTTCCCGGCTCATCCAGAAATTCGGCAACAACCCGCAGAAGGTCGAAATCGAACAGAAGGCGAAGACGGTTTCCACGATCGAGCAATCCTATTTCGAAGTCCGCCAGCGTTCCAAAGTCGAAGTCCTTTCCCGGATCCTCGACATGAACCCGCCGCGCCTCGGCATCATTTTCTGCAACACGAAACGCTCGGTCGACGAGTGCACGGAAGATCTCATCAACCGTGGCTACGCCGCCGACCGCCTCCACGGCGACATCACCCAGCAGATGCGCGAGCGCACGCTGAAGCGTTTCCGTGACGGCTCCGTCGAACTCCTCGTCGCCACCGACGTCGCCGCCCGCGGCCTCGACATCGATGAGATCGACATCGTCTTCAACTACGACCTCCCGACCGACCCCGAGGATTACGTCCACCGCATCGGCCGCACCGGTCGTGCCGGCCGCTCGGGCCGTGCCGTCGCCTTCGTCTTCGGCCGTGAAATCTACCGTCTCCAGGCGATCGAGCGCTACACCCGCTCCGTCATCAAGCGTGAGAAAATCCCGTCCGTCGAGCAGGTCGAAGGCCGCCGCGCGGACCTCATTTTCGAACAACTCAAGGAACGCCTTGAGTCCGGGAAATTCGACACCCATCAGGAACACATCGACCGCCTGCTCGACCAAGGCCACACGCCGACCGACATCGCCGGTGCGCTGGTGACCATGCTCCGCGAATCCAGCGGCCGCGAAGGTGAAATGATCGAAGAGGATCGCGAACCGCAGCGCCCCGAGCGCGGCCAACGCGAACCAAGACCTTTCCGCGAAGATCGTGCCCCCCGTGAAGACCGCGGCCCACGCCCGGAACGCGGACCGCGTGGACCGATCGAACGCGAAGCCGGCATGGCCCGCCTGTTCCTGTCCCTCGGAAAAACCCACGGCGTCCTCGCCAAGGAAATCGTCGGCATGATGTATCGCGAAGCCGGTCTGCCGGATGGCAGCCTCGGCCGCATCACCCTTTTCCCGAAACACTCGCTCGTCGATGTGCCGGTGGAGCTTGCCGACCAGGTCATCCAGCGCACCCGCAACGCCCGCATGCGCGGCCGCAGCTTCCGGGTCGACTACGACCGCGGGCCCGAGTGAAAAACTGCGACGGGAAGCCGTTTCAAACTCCGGAAGATGTTGCGGGATTCAGGGTTCGGCGATAAAGTCGCCAACCCATGAAAAAAACCCTCTTCATGCTCGCTGCGGGAGCGCTCGCCGCAGCCAACGCCCAAGCCGCCGTCATCAATGTGAACCTCACTTCGGTCACCCAGATCCGGAGTGACAATATGACGAAAAACTATGGCTCGGACGGTTCCCTCATCGTCGGGAAAACCACCGCTCCCGGAATTCTCCGCGGCTTGCTCGCGACCAGTCTGAGCGCGGTCCCCACCGGTGCGACGATCAACAGCGTCACCCTGACGCTCACCGTCATCGGCACCGGGTCCACGACCAACACCGGAGGCGCCGTGAACATCAACCTTCACCAGCTCACCTCCACTTTCACCGAAGGCACCGGTGACGCGAGCGGCAACTCCGCCAACGACGCCACTTGGAACAACCGCACGACAGGCACCCCATGGACCACCGCCGGCGGGGACTTCAGTGCCGGACTCCTTTCCTCCGCAAGTGATGATCCGACCACCGGATCCGTCGCAGGTTCGGAAACATTGGTCTTCGCCTCCTCCTCCGCATTCGTCGCCGCCGCACAGACCGCGCTCGATTCCTCGACGAATCTCTCCCTGCTCCTGAAACTCAACAACACCTCGGAAGGGGAAAACCTCCGGCGCGCTTTCTTCTACGCTTCCGACGATTATGGAACCGTCGAATACCGGCCGTTTCTGACCATCGATTACACGATTCCTGAGCCGACTTCCGCCGTGCTCGCATTGTCCGGACTCGGTCTGCTCGCGATTCGTCGGCGCCGCTGATGAAAACGTGTTGAAATCTGCATGATTCCGGGTTTCAACACCATCGAATGACATCACTTCTCATAGCCGAAGCCATCAGCGGCGGACTGGGCGGACCGGAATTGGTCATGATCGGTCTGGTTCTCGGAATCGTGGGATTCTGGATCTGGATGCTCGTCGATTGCGCGACCAAGGAGAATTCCAACAACAGGGTTCTTTGGCTTCTCGTGATCGCCCTCTCCGGCATTGTCGGGGCGGTCATTTACTTCTTCGCCCGGAAACTCCCGCGCCGCTGATCAGATCCCGCCGCTGACCTTGCGGAGATAGTCGCAAAGCAGCGGAATCCGGTCGCCGACGGAATCCATTTCCAGCAACCGCTGCCGGAGATC
>DATLIO010000318.1:0-6399 GCA_035539355.1 Luteolibacter sp. | reverse complement strand
TCCCGATCCTATGATTCGTTCGACTCTGGCGGCCATCGCCTGCTTTTCGCGCTGGCGGCGACAACCGCTTCAACCTGTGGCCGGTCGGTGACCTGCATTTTCCGGCCGCAGCCGTAGATCATCAGTTTCTGGGCGAGCGCGCGGGCGATGATCTTTTCGTCGCTGGCCAGCCAGTCGCGGAAGCCGGCGAAGTTGGTGAACGTGTGCTTGTCGGGAGTTTCACCGGATGAGTCGACCGGCAGGCCTGCCACGTAACCGCCACCTTTCTGTGGGACGGCGCGATATTTCTGGCGGTGCTTGCCGATCGGATCGAACTCCTCGAGCGCGAAGCCGACGGGATCGATCCGCACGTGGCAACGGGCGCAGCTCGGATCTTCGGTGTGTTTCGTGAGCTGGTCGCGCAGCGAAACCGCGCCGCGGATGTCGGGTTCGACGGCGGGAACTCCCGGCGGCGGTGGTGGCACCGGCTGGCCCATCAGACGATCGAGCACCCACACGCCGCGGATCACCGGCGAACTCGCGGTGCCATTGGCGGTCACTTTCATGATCGCACCTTGGGTGAGAACACCGCCGCGGAGATTGTCGGCGGGCAATTTCACGACCTGCATCTTCTCGTGGCCTTTCACTCCGGGAATCCCGTAGTGATCGGCGAGCCGTTCGTTCACGACCACGAAATCCGAATCGACGAAGCTTTTCGCGGGCAGATCCTTTTCGAGAACTTCGGTGAAGAAGCCTTTCGTCTCCCGCACCATCGAGCGGCCGAGCAATTCATCGTATTCAGGATACAGTTTCTTGTCGGGAGTGGTGGCATCCATCTGCCGGAGGTCGAGCCATTGGCCGGTGAAACTGTCGATGAACCGCTCGTGCTTCACGTCCTTGAGCATCCGGTCGACCTGGTTGCGCCGCACGTTCGCGTCCTTCAGTTTTCCCGCCGACGCGAGTTTCATCAGCTCTTCGTCCGGTTGGCTGGACCACAGGAAATACGACATCCGCGAGGCGATGGTGTAGTCGTCCACCGCGGCATCGCGGTTCACCATCAGGAAATGCGGCGAACAAAGCACCGCGCAAACGCCGGCACGGACGGATTCCTCGAAGCTGCGGCCTTCCTTCAGACGACCGAGCGCAAGCTCCACAAAACGGTCCACCAGCGATTTCTCCACCGGGCGGCGGAAAGCTTTCGGCACGAAGTCACGGATGATGCGCTCGACATCGGCTTCCGGCGCGGACGATTCCACCTTGTGGAGTTTCGCGCCTTTCCGGTTCTTCATGTAGATCGGCTGGTCCGCGACCATCGAGATCGTCGTCACGTCGCCGAACAATTTCTTCTGCGCCAGCGAAGGGAAATCCTGCTCCAGCGGACCATAGGTTTCCGCCGACACCATTCCGATGCCCGGCCGGGCCTGGCCCTTGTCGCGGTAGGAAATGAAGCCCGGATAAATCCAAGGCAGCACGTGGATCGCCTCGCCTTCCTTCATCCGCGTCGTGAACTCGATGATCCGCGGGTTCTTCGAATCGCCGGTCACATCATAGACCCCTTGGAAATCGAGTTTCCCCGTTCCGAAGAGCGCGCCGGTGAAAACGCCGACCGTCAGCGTCCGTTTGCCGGCTTCATGCGGCCAGACGGTGACCTTGACCTTGTAGAGCCCACTGTCGACCGGCTGCGCGCCATCGAACCGGGTCGGCGGCCAGCCCGGTGAAAAATCAACGAACGCACCGTCTTTCTCGATCACGCCGTCGTTGGCTTTCGCGACCGCGCCTTTGTTCGATTCCGAATTCATCGCCATCGCCACGCGCGATTGGGCGGGCAGCGGCGGCAGCCTGCGGATCACGGCGTCAAACGCCGAGTTCGCCGCTTCGAGGTATTTCTCCATGAGCACCGACGAAAAGCTCATCCCTTCGGCGACATTGTCGAAACCCTGGGTCTTGGAATCCTCCGGCAGCAGTTCCGCCAGCGGAATGTCGATCCCGAGCAGGTCGTGCACGGTGTTTTCGTACTCGTAGCGGTTCATGCGCCGCACCGCGAGCGCCGGAGCTTCGCCCGCACCGGCCAGACCTTTCGCCACCTCGGATTTGAAAGCGGCGACGGCCGAGGCTTCGGGACGCTTCTCCTCTTTCGGCGGCATGTCGCCGTATTCGATGGCTTCGAGCACTTCCTTCCAGCGTCCGGCTTCCATCGGCGGCTTCGCCAGATCGTCGAGCCGCAGCTTGCCCTTCTGCTTTTCCGGGCCGTGGCATTTCACGCAATGTTGCTCCAGAAAGCCGTCCATTTTCGCCGGATCGGCACGCAGGACCGCCGCCGGCAAAAGGGCGCAGAACGTCAGCAACAGGCGGGATCCGGTCGTCATTGGCGGGATAACAAAGCGGTTCGGCAAACGAAGTCAATCTAACGGCCTGCCGTGGGGGAAGCCGTGGTCAGGTCCGGGCGTCCGGATACGTCATGAAATCGCCGCTTTATCCATGATCGCCTTCTGTCCATGAAATCCGGGGAGGGGTGAATTGCTTGGACAATCCGGCATTTTTCACATACTCGCCGTGGACCCAATCCTATGAAAGCCCTCATTTGCGCCGGCATGAGCCTCGGCGCCCTTCAATTCGCCAATGCCGCAACCCTGAGCGGCGCCGGCGTCACCAATGGGGTCACAGGCATCAACCTGACCAGCGTCGGAACCACCAATTGGGCGGCATGGAACAGCGATGTGAATCCGGATCCGACTCCCTCTGCGGATTACAGGAAAGCCACGGCAACCGGCACGATCAGTGCGATCTCCACCACCGGCGGAAGCGCGGTGGTCCGCGGCACCGGAAGCACTGCCGCCTATCCAACCGGTATTTTCACGTGGAGCACCAGTGACTCGAACGGCAGCCTCGCCGCTCCGACCACCATGGCAGGACTGTTCCACGAAACCCTGGAACAAACCACCAACGGCGTTCATTTCACGATCACCGGTCTTCCGACCCTCTCCGTGGGCCAATCCTACCTCATTTCCCTTTACGCCTCCGCTTTCAACGGCGGTGCGCAGGCAACAGCGTCCTTCACCGGCCTGACCTCAGTGAGTTTGGATGGAGTCACCCACGACAGCACGAAAAACACCGATCGTTTCCAATTCCTCTACACCCCGGATTCGACGGGCAGCTCGCTCGATCTCGCGGTGAAACTCATCAACAACACCAGCGGAGCCGACAGCTCGCACGCACTGATCCAGGCGGTGGCGATCAGCATCGTCCCGGAACCATCGGTTTCCGTTCTGGGGGCGCTCGGCCTCCTCGGACTCCTGAAAGTCCGCCGCCGCTGAAGCGGAAATTCCCGGACTTCTCACAAAGCCGTCCCCTCAAAAGGGCGGCTTTTCCTTTTTCACTTTCCGAAAGACGGATTTCCGTCGCCGCGTAGGGGACCGTCCGCATGAAACCCACCGTTTCCCTTTTCCTACTGCTTTCGCTCGTCGCCTCCGCGCAGCCGACGACGCCCAATCCCGGCCTGAAATACTATTACCCGGTCCCCGCCGCGAATCCGGCCCAGGCCATCGAGGCGGATGTCTGCGTCTACGGCGGCACTCCCGGTGGTGTCTCCGCGGCGATCCAGGCGGCGCGCATGGGCAAAAAAGCGGTGCTCGTCGTTTTCCGCCGCCATGTCGGCGGCATGACTTCCGGCGGCCTCACCGCGACCGACATCGGCAACCGGAAGGCGATCGGCGGTTTCGCGAACGAGATCTACGCCCACATCGGCAAGACCTCCGGCTTCAAGCCTTCCCAGGCCGAAAGCGCGTTCCTCCATTTCCTCAAGGAAGCCGGCGTCACCGTCTACTATGAACATCGTCTGAAGGACGTCGCCAAGGAGGGCGGAAAGATCACGTCGCTCTCGTTCGAGAACGGCAACAGCGTGAAGGCGAAGATGTTCGTCGACGCGACCTACGAAGGCGACCTTTTCGCCAAGGCGGGTGTCTCCTTCCATGTCGGCCGCGAAAGCAACGCGACCTACGGCGAAACGATCAACGGCGTGCAGTTCCGCAACTCGCACAACTTCTCCGTGAAGGTGGATCCGTATGTGAAACCCGGCGATCCATCGAGCGGCCTGCTGCCGACCATCTCCGCCGCCGATCCCGGCAAGGCGGGCGAAGGCGACAAGAAGATGCAGGCCTACAATTTCCGCTTCAATCTCAGCAACTCTTCCGAGCGGACCCCGTTCCCGAAACCTGACGGCTACGATCGCGGCCGCTACGCTCTCTACGAACGCTACGTGAAAGCCAGCGGTGAAAAACCGCCGATGCCCTTCCAGCTGCACAACGGCGATTGCAACAACAACGGCGGGTTTTCCACCGACCACATCGGCGCGAACTATGAATGGCCGGAAGGCGGCTACGAGCTCCGCGAGAAGATCTTCCAGGACCACGTGAACTACCAGAAGGGTCTGGCTTATTTCGCCGCGAACGATTCCGAAATGCCTGAAGCCGTGCGCACCAAGGTCTCGTCGTTCGGTCTGATGGCCGGTGAGTTTCCGGAAACCGGCGGTTGGCCGCACGAACTCTACGTCCGCGAAGGCCGCCGGATGGTTTCGGAACACGTGATGACCGAGGCCGAATGCACCAGCAAGAAGATCGTCGAAGACCCGATCGGCCTCGCCGCCTACACGATGGATTCGCACAACTGCCAGCGCGTCGTCATCAATGGTGGCGTCCGCAACGAAGGCGACGTGCAGACACGGGTTCCCCGGCCTTACTCGGTTTCCTACCGCAGCATCGTTCCAAAGGAAGCGGAATGCTCGAACCTGCTCGTCAGCGTCTGCCTTTCCTCGTCGCACATGGCCTACGGCTCGATCCGCATGGAACCCGTTTTCATGATCCTCGGCCAGACCGCAGGCACCGCCGCCTCGATGGCGATCGACGCCGGGACCTCCGTCCAGAAAGTCAACTACGCGAAACTCAAGGAACGTCTGCTTGCCGACAAACAGATCCTCACCTGGGACGCGCCTCCGCTTTCCCCCGAGGAAACCGCCGACTCCCCGGCCGGCATCCGCGTCGAGGAAACCGCCGCCACGAAAACCGGCGACTGGGTTGAAGCGACTTCCGGAGATTATTTCCACGACAACAACGAAGGCAAAGGCACCAAGACCATCACCTACACGCCCAACCTTCCGAAGGACGGCACCTACGACGTCTACGTCTTCTGGAAAAAGAACGGCAACCGCGCCACCAACGTCCCGGTTGAAATCACCACCGCCTCGGGCAAGGAAGCGATCACCCTCAACCAGCGCGAAAAAGGCGGCTGGCAGAAGATCAAAACCGCTTCCTTCAAGGCCGGCAAATCCTCCGCGCTGACCCTTTCGAACAAGGACACCAACGGCCACGTCATCGCTGATTCGGTCGTCTGGTCGCCGGCGAAATGATCCACGTCCAACCGGCCGCGCCCTCACGAAAGTGGGATCCCCGGCCGGTTGCAGGGATCGGAGCCACTCCCTAAAAAGCGGAACCCGTGATACCCCGGGTTCCGCTTTTTTCATGAAAACCCCTCCCGCCTGCCGCCCCGGCGTCCTCCCTCTCGTCGCCGCGATCTCCGGATTGATGTCCGTTTCCTCGCAGGCGATCCTGCTCGTCCAGGAAAGTTTCAGCGGATACAACAACGCCGCGAATCTCGGCGGTCAGGCAGGACTCGGCACGGGTTTCACCGGAAACTGGGAATCCATCAGCAATGCGACCTACGACGCCCTGCACAGGACCGGCGCCTCCGGGCTGACTTTCAACGGCATCGCCTCCAGCGGCGGGGCGCTTCCCTTCGCTTCCGCGCAAACCCGGCTGACGGGTGTGGCCCTCAATCTTTCGTCGGTCCCATCCGCCGGCTCGACCCTCTATTCCAGCTATCTGGTCAACCTCACGACCCTCGGAGGGGCCGATTCCGGAGTCGGGATCCGCATCAGTTCCGTGTCCGCGACCAGCACCACCGTCCACGGCGGAACTTTCGCGGACTCCCGGGCCAACGACACCGTCGGCATCGCCTACGACGGCACGTTCAATCCTGCCGTCACCGCCACCGGAACCACGCCTCTCGCCACCGGCCAGACGTATCTGATCGTCAGCTCCTACACGAACATCAACAATGGGGCCACCTCCGGCACCGCGACCCTCTACGCCTTCAACCAGGCCCAATACGCTTCCTTTCTCGGTTCCGGAAACACGTTCGCGGACTATGTCGCGGCGGCATCCATCGGCCAGGGAGCCAACCAGATCTGGGGATCGTCTTCCCAGACGGCCGCCTTCGACAACACGATGGACAACAGCGACTACTTCCAGATCCTCACCCGCACCACCACCGGAACGATCGACGAAATCCGCTACGGCACCAGTTTCGCCGACGTCCTGCCCATCCCCGAACCCTCGCTCGCCCTCCTCTCCGTCACCGGTCTGATCG
>DATLIO010000317.1:0-6472 GCA_035539355.1 Luteolibacter sp. | reverse complement strand
CCCGGGAGAAGGACTTCGACAAGGACGGCGACGGCAAATTGAACGACGAAGAGAAGAAGGCCCTCCAGGAAGACAATGAGAAGAAGCTGATCAAGCGCTTCGACAAGGACGGCGACGGCAAACTCAGCGATGAGGAAAAGGCCGCCATTCCGAAGGGGCCACGCGGTGACAAGGGTCCGAAAGGCGACAAGAAGCCCGAGGGCCAATAATCCCGGTCATTTCATCAAGCGGCGGCCTTTGCGGGTCGCCGCTTTTTTATGGCCGCGGCGCGCTCGGCGATCGCGCCCTACCCTTTACTCGGCGGGCACGTGCGGCTCGAAGGTCATCGAGCGTTCGTGCTCGCGGGCTTTGGCGGCCTGGCGGGCTTGTTGGTAGAATTGTTCCTGCACGCGGAATGCCTTTTTGCCTTTTTCCCGGATGATGCGTTTTGAAGTGCCATCCGGGAGTATCCTCGAGGCCTGGACGTTGTCCTGGAAATAGGCGTCGAGGATGCGGACGAGTCGGCGTTTGAGCGCGGGGACTTCGATGGGGATCATCAGTTCGATGCGCTTCTCCAGGTTGCGGGTCATCCAGTCGGCGGAGGCGATGTAGACCGCCGAGTCACCACCTTGATGGAAGTGGAACAAGCGGGCGTGTTCGAGGAAACGGTCGATCACGGAAATGACTTCGATGTTCTTCGAGTGCCTGTTGTCGCCGGGTTTGAGACAGCAGATGCCGCGGACGTTGAGCTTGATCTCGACACCGGCCTGAGAGGCTTTGTAGAGCGCGGCGATGATGTCGGGATCCTGCAGCGAGTTCACCTTCGCGGTGATCTTCGCCGGCAGACCGTGGGTGGCACGGTCCGCCTCACTGGCGATCAGCTCAAGCAGCTTCGGCTTCATCGCGGTCGGAGCCGGGACGAGGCGCTGGAAACGCAGCAGCTTGGATCGGCCGGTGACGGCGTTGAAGAACAACGAGGCGTCGTTTCCATACTCCGGTTTGCAGGTGAGGTAGGAAATGTCCGTGTAGAGCTTCGACGTCGCTTCGTTGTAGTTGCCGGTCCCGAGGTGGACGTAGCGTCGCAGGTGGCCGGACTCACGACGGACAACGAGGCAGATCTTGGCGTGGGTTTTCAGCCCTTTGACACCGTAAACGATCTGTGCGCCGGCCCTTTGGAGCTCATCGGCCCGATCAAGGTTGCGGGCTTCGTCGAAGCGCGCCTTGAGTTCGACCAATGCGGTGACGTGCTTGCCGTTTTCCGCCGCCTTGATGAGGGCGTCGACGATCCGTGACTGGCGTGCGGTGCGGTAGAGCACCTGCTTGATGGCGATGACATCAGGGTCCTCCGCGGCTTCTTCGATGAGGCGCAGCACGGGCTCGAACGATTCGTAGGGATGGAAAAGCAGCATGTCGCCGGATGCGATCGTCTCGAACATCGTCGCGCCAGGCGTGATGGAAGGGGAAAGCTGGCCGGGCCAATCGGCATCGCGCAGATGATCGAAGCCGGAAAGGAAGGCGATTTCCATGAAGTTGGCGAGGCCGGGCGGGCCGTCGACCTGATAGACCTCCTGCGGGCTGGCACCGCTCGCTTTCTGGATGATGCGGGAAAGATCCCGCGGAGCATCGAGCCGTATTTCAAGGCGGACCGTATCGGCGAAGCGGCGCGCGGTGAGGACATCCTCCATCTCGCCCGCAAGATCGGTCGCGTCCTCTTCCTGCACGGCGACGTCGCCGTTGCGGGTCACCCGGAAGACGGTGGTCGCGGTGACATTCTCGCCGGGGAAAAGCTGGTCCGCATGTGCCGCGACGAGATCTTCGCTGAGCAGGAATGAGAATCCTTCGCCTTCGGTGGCGATGGGCACGCGGCGGCCGACGCTTTCAGGGATGGGGATCAACGCATGGCGGACCGACTGTGTTTCGGGATCGAGCAAACGGCACGCGACGATGATCTGCAGTCCGGGGACGGCGGGCGGAGCGCCATCCGGATCGATCGCGAGCGGCGTGAGCAAAGGATAGATGCCGTCTTCGAAAATGACCGAAGCCTGTGCGGCTTGCGTCAGGGAAAGATCGCTGACTTTCAACAGGCGGATGTTTTCCTTCTGAAGCGCCGGAAGCAGCACGTCGTTGAACAGCGCGTATTGTTCCTCGTTCATCGTGAGGAGACGGGTGCGGAGCGCGGCGAGGTTTTTGACGGGCGTGAGGCCGGATGGATCGGGCGTCTTGCGGCCGCTGCGGCGGAGGAGCATCAGGCTGCCGATGCGGACCTGGAAAAACTCGTCGAGATTCGATGCGGTGATCGCGAGGAACTTCAACCGCTCGAGAAGAGGCAGGTCGTCGCGCAGCGCTTCGTTGAGCACGCGTTGGTTGAATTCGACCCAGGAAAGTTCGCGGTTGAGATAGGGAATCATGGGAAAAGAAGTGCCGAGTGATCAGTGAGCAGTGATCAGTGAGGAGATTAGTTGTCTTCGTCGATGACGACGGTGAGGCCGAAGACCTGTTCGAAAAGATCGGCCTTGGATTCCATGGCGAGCCGCTCGACGGCGGCATCGTCCAGACCGGGAAGACGGACGTGGAGTTTGCCTGCGGTGCGTTTGATTTCGATCTGCGAGACGCGCTGGGCATGCGTGCGTTCGAGCGCGTCCGCGACCCGGAGGAGGGCCGCGAGTTTCGAAACACGGATGCGATCTTCGGTTCCGAGGGCCGCATAACTCGGATGCTCCATCTTTGGCCCGGAGTGGCGGTGGTAGCGGGAAACCAGTGCGACGATCGTCACGTCAAGACGATCGAGTCCGAAGATCTCGGAGTTGAGGATGATGTACTCCGAGTGCTTGTGGTGAGCGCGGGCGCTGATGTAGGTGCCGACTTCATGAAGGATCGCGGCGACCTGGAGAAGCAGCGCGTCATGCTTGGTCAGATGATGCAGGTCCGCGGTCGCATCGAAGAAGCGCGTGCAGAGGCGGCCGACATGATCGCCATGGGCGGCGTCCGATTGGTAACGCTCGGCAAGGATGTTCGCGGAACGGAGGACTTCTTCGGCGAAGGCACCGGTGAGTTCCCGTGAAACGAGGAGGTCGTGCAGCAGTCCCTGCTCGTATTCGCTGTCCGGGATGTGGATTTCCTGGAGGTTGAGGATCTCCGCGATCGCGAGGTTGATTTCCAGGGCGGGGATCAATGCCTCGGCGGTCTGGTAGTCGACCTGGAAACGCTTCACCAGTTCCACGTCACTGAGGTTCGCCGCTTCCGAAGTGAACTGGCGCAGCGTTTTCAGTGAGCATGCCCTGCCGAGCTTGGTGACCGATGTCGCCACCGATTGGATCTCATAGCCGATCGCCACGATGCCATCGATGGTCACGTCCGAATAGTCGAACCGGATCTGCGAAAGATTGCCCGAGGCATGCTCGCGGATCACCCGGCTGAGTGCGGTGCCTTCGGCATGCGAGCCGTCGACGGCTTCACGCGTGCGGTGCGTGCCCAGCCGGTAGCTCGTGTAGCGGGTGATCTTTCCATCCTGGAAAAGCAGCGCGCGGGTGTTGCCGGGGCCGACGTGGACGACGAGCGTCGTGTGCCGTTGCATCGCCGGCAGGTTCGAGAGGCGGCGGCGCGTTTTCAGATAGATGAGGCGGGTCATTTCCCCGTCATCGATGGTCGAGATGCGCAGGCCGCAGGCGATGCGGATGCGGTTCATGACCATTTCGTGGTTCGAGGCCTCGCTGAGGATGTTCGTCGCGACCGCACGGGTCAGGTCGTGCGGATCATAGCCCAGTTCCGCGAGGGCCTTCTGGTAGCCCTTGATGATCGAGACGATGCGCTCCGTGGTGAGCTGGCTGACCTTTCCGTCACGGAAAATATCGCTCGCCAGCGGGGCGGGCTGCTCCAGGAAATCGACCGGCGTCAATGTGCCTTTTCCGTCACGTTCGGCCACCATCATCGAGACCGAGCTGGCGCCGATGTGCAGTGCCGTATGAAGAGTAGCAGGACGTTGTGGCACGAGCAGTTTCTTCCGGGCAGTCGGCATCAACCAAAGACAGCGCGGATAACGCGTATTTACAATCCCCAATATGTGACGCGGTTTTCACATTGCGATCAGGCTTGTCACATCTCGCGCATGGGGGGATAACTTTGCCATGCCCGTTAGAGGTCCGTTCGAACGCTATTTGGTGAAACCCGGAACCAACCTGGATCTCGGGAAAATCGCGACTTCGGAGAAAACCCTCTTCGAACTGGTCACCAAGGAGTCCTACCAGCCGGTCGAGGACCGCCTGCGCAACGAGCTCCGCGAGCTGCAGAAAACGCTCTACGCGCAGAACAAACACCGTGTGCTCGTCGTCATCCAGGCGATGGACACCGGCGGCAAGGACGGCTGCATCAAAAGCGTTTTTTCCGGGATCGATCCCCAGGGCATCCGCGTGCAGGCCTTCAAGAAGCCGAGCGAGGAGGAACTTGCGCACGATTTCCTCTGGCGCATCCACGCTGAGGTCCCGCGCAACGGCGGGCTCGTGATCTTCAACCGCAGCCACTACGAGGACATCATCGCCGTGCGGGTGAAGAAGCTTTTCCCCGACGAAGTCTGGAAACGCCGCCAGCGCCACGTCGTCGAATTCGAGCGCATGCTCGCCGAGGAAGGCACGACCATCGTGAAAATCTTCCTGCACATCTCCAAGACCGAGCAGAAGCGCCGCCTCGACTCCCGCCTCGCCAACCCGGCGAAGCACTGGAAATTCAATCCCGACGACCTCGCCGACCGCGCCCGTTGGGATGAGTTCATGCACGCCTACGAGGAGGTCATTGCCAAAACCTCCACCGATCTCGCCCCATGGTATGTCATCCCCGCGGACCGCAAATGGTACCGCAACCTCTGCGTCGCGCAGATCATGGTGGATACCCTCAAAGGCCTGAACATGGAGTATCCCAAGATCACCTGGGACCCGAAATCCGTCATTGTCGGGGATTGAACGAAGCCCTCGGCTGGAATTGAGGGGCCTCCTGCCGGTCAGGCTCATCCGGCGCACCCGGTCCGAAGAACTCCTTGTCCTTCGTTTTCAATGGGACCAATTAACAGCGATGGAGGCGGAGGAGGGAATCGAACCCTCGAATGACGGTTTTGCAAACCATTGCCTTACCACTTGGCTACTCCGCCATCGCTTGGCGCGGGGGCGAGTGATTACGTGCTGGGCGGCGGGTTGTCAATGCCCGGATTTCTGGAGATTTTCCAAGGCGGCTCCGAGAGCGGCGGTTGCTTCGCTGATTTCCTTCAAAGTCGCGGAAAGCGGGAGCATCAGGACGACGGTATCGAGGATGGGCCGGGTCAGTAAACCGTGGCTGGCGGCGAGCTGGCAGAGTTTTTCGCCGGTGCGGCCGGAGGCCGGAAATTTGGTCCCGTCGGGCTGCCGGAGTTCGATGCCCGCGATGAATCCGCATTGGCGGATTTCGTGGACGAGAGCGTGGCGGTTTTTGAGATCCTGCAGGCTTTTCCGCAGGTGGTCGATTTTCGGCTGGAGGTTTCCGAGGGTGTTTTCCCATTCGAAGAGATCGAGCGACGCGAGGGCGGCGGCGCAGCCGAGGGGGTTCGCGGTGTAACTATGTCCGTAGTAAAAGGCGTTTTCGGCGGGCCCCAGGAAGGATTGGTAGATGGTTTCCGTCGTCAGCGTGGCGGCGAGCGGGAGGTAGCCGCCGGTCAGGCCTTTGGCGAGGCAGAGGAAATCGGGAACGACGTCCTCGTGCTGGCAGGCGAACATTTTTCCGGTGCGTCCGAAGCCGGTCATGACTTCGTCGAGGATGAGATGAACGCCGTTCTTCGTGCACCATTTTCCCAGCGTGCGCAGCATGCCGGCGGGCCAGGGGCGCATTTCGTTGACGCCTTGGATGAGCGGCTCGATGACGAGGCCGGCGATGGTTTCCGGGGAAACGCCTTCGAGTTCATCGATGGAGGAAAGATGGATCGACGGGAAACCGTGCGTGCGCGTTTGAAATCGGGCGACACCTCCGAGCGAAGCGGCTCCGAGGGTGTCACCGTGGTAGGCGTTGTTGAACGCGATGAATTGCGTGCGCTGGTGGCCGCCGGTCTGGCGGTGGGATTGCAGCGACATCTTGAGCGCGGATTCGATGGCCGTGGAGCCGTCATCGGAAAAGAAAACGCGTTCGAGGGTGCCCTGCGGAAAGAATGCGGTGAGTTTTCCCGCGAGTTCGGCGGCGAGGGGGTGGGTGAACCCGAGAAATGAGGAGTGCGCGATTTTTTCGAGCTGGGCGGTGATGGCCGCGTTGATGTGCGGGTGGGCGTGACCGTGGATGTTCGTCCAGATCGAGGAATTGCCGTCGATGTAGCGGCGGCCTTCGCTGTCGTGGAGATGGACGCCTTTGCCGTGGGTGATGACGATGGGCTGGTGGTCCGGCGCGCACCATTCGCCCTGGCGGGTGAATGGGTGCCAGCAATGGGTTTTGTCGAGGCCGAGCCAGCGGGCGGTGTCGTCACGCATGCGGGAGGATTGAATATCAG
>DATLIO010000316.1:0-2611 GCA_035539355.1 Luteolibacter sp. | reverse complement strand
GCGCTGAACCCGGCGGGAAGGAGGCCCGCAGGTCCTTTGGTGGGATCGGTATCGTGGGGAAGGCGTTTGTCCGAAAGCCAGCGGACACCTTTGGCCAAGGCTTCCTCCATCTCGTTGGAAAGGCGTTTTCCCGTGGTCATCGCAACGCGCGCTGCGATCCAGAGGACCTGGCCGTTCGAATCCCATTCGCCTTCCTGCGATGAGAAATAGCCGGCGCGTGTTTGCTTCGCGGGGAATTCGGAAAGCACGCGTTCCGCCCGTTCGATCAATCCGATCGCAAGCATCGGGTTCATCATGAGGCAGGCGTCGCGGAACCAGAACCGCCGGTAGGTGTTGGGCCCGGGAACCAGTTCGCCTGCGGAAAGGAGGATCAGCGTCCTGACCGCCGCATCATAGAGAAAGCGGGTTTTCCCATCCGCGACATCGAGTTCCGCGAGGCCGGAGACCGCTTCCCGCCATGTCCGTTCCGGCGATTTGAGGACGAGCTTGCGGCTCTGGATCTCTTCCTCCAGCGGAATGGTGATCCGGAGTTCGCAGGAACGGCCTGCGGTCATGGGAAACATGGCGGCGGCCGTTGCCATGCCCGCGTCACAGCGGATCGATGACTGGTGGTAGTCGGTTCCGAGATCGAGATAGACGTCGCCGTCCTCGTAATGGGCCATCCGGACCTGGACGGGCTTGTGATCGAAATGGACGGTGGTCCGGTTGTTGACCGTCATGCCGGTGCCATCGTTTTCAATCCGGATCTCATCGACGAACTGGACGCCTTCCGGGTTGTAGGGGCGGACCGTGGCGATCAACCAACCTTCCTCCGCCGCATCGGCGACGACATCGATTTTCAAGGCGGGTGAGTTCGAGTCTCCAAGGATCATCTCCACGTTCCCCGAGATCTGCAGATCGTCCGTCCGGCAGATCGTTTCGATCGCCAGGGAATCATTGATGAGAAGTCGTTGGGATACGGCCGCGTCGGGAAGTTTCGATGGAATCAGCTTCCGGCCTTTTTTCGTGACGATCCACAGATCGACCGACCAGCCGTCGTGAAGCGGAGTGATCAGTCCGCGCGGATCGACGATGGGGTAGATCGGCAGGTTCGGAAGTCCGACGCTCGTCCAGTTGCGGTGGGTGAGGTTGATGTGGCTGAACGAAAACGCCCGCGGGACGAACGACGGGTCGCCGGGTTTGAATTGTTTCTCGACCCAGAACGGCCAGACCCAGTCGAGGTTGTGCTGGATGGCTTTGACGTTCACCAAACCCCTGGCGTGGAAAACCACGCCGGCCCGGAGCAGCTCGATGGGTTCCTGGACTTCCGACGGCCGGGCGAAGGCCCGCAGCCGTGACAGCCAGGAAATGGGATCGATGACTCCGTATCTGCGGGCCGCGAAGCGCAGGATGAATCGCCAGGGAAGAAAGCGGAGCATGTCGCTTTCCTTTTTCGCAGGCCCCATGCCACCGGTCGAAAGCCCGTGGTTGGTGGATTCCGCGCTCCGTCAGGGTGGGAGCGATGCCTCTCTGCGCATGCTGCTGGTGCAAACTGCAATCGCTTTTCTGGAAACAAGCGTTTTCTACGTGATCGCGTTAGCGACGCAGAGGCAGGTTTTTGCTAGGTTCACGGCGGATTGCTTCGAAGGACAGTCGAACGCGATCCCATGCATGTAAGAGGCAGGCTGGTGGCTTCCAGTCTGCCTCTTTTCTTTTGAAGATGAGGCATATCAGGAAACGGGAGAATTGCGTTTCGGCTTGAAAGAGAATCACCCGGCAGATGATCTTCTGTCCTGGATCATCTGCCGGGTGTTCTTTTTTCGGGGGGAAAATTTGGAAGGCATGCGGGAGTCCTTACCCTCCCTTTGCCTCCCGGGGGAAAGCGGTGGGAACATGTCACCAAACCGGACAGGTCGCCATTACGCGATCGCGTAGGTCGCCGGTCCGGAGAAGGGGAAATTCCGGAGCTCACCCGTCGGGCGGTTTCCGCTCCTGTGGCAAATCGCCACAAGCCCCATGCATTCGGCATGTCATCGGGCGGGAGGCAAGTTACGCTTTTGTTGATATGACGGGCTTTTTTGAAGCGGCCCATGTCTTGCTAAAAACGTGCGCTGAAAATTCCGTCACCTCTTATGCCCAACGTTCTGATCGCCACCGACCGAAGTGATTTCCCGCACGTCCTCGTGCGCGGAGAGCCGTTGCCTGCGGGCGTGACCCTGCGGGTTTCCGCAAAACGTCCCGGATCCGGACGATGGTTGATGAAGGTGGATCTGCGCGTCATCAGCGGGCCGGCGTTCGCGCTCTGGCTGTTGAGGAAGATCCGCTCGATCGGCGGGGTGCACCGGATTGAAATCGGCGGGGCGGAGATGCCGCAGCAGATGCCGGAGGCGATCGATGTCATCGCGGAAGCTGTGGTGAACGCCAAGGGCGGCCGCGCGTTGGCCGCCTGATCCCGGGTTTTTCCGCCCGCTTGCATCGGCAGGGCGGTCCGGCTCTAATGCTGACCGATGAACGACATCACAAGCGCGGCGGAGCCGGTCAAGAAGCGGGAGATTTTCGGTTGGTGTTGTTTCGATTTCGCGAACTCGGCGTTCACGACGGTGATCATCACGGTGGTCTATGGCGTGTATTT
>DATLIO010000315.1:0-1537 GCA_035539355.1 Luteolibacter sp. | reverse complement strand
TCGCTCCGGGCGGGCGGGCGGTGAGGGTGCGGTTCCAGAACGGATGGAAAGGATGGCGACGGAGTTCGTCGACTTGTTGGAACCATTGATTTGGATCAAACGAAGGGATGGAGACGCTGGCGAGAATGTCGCCGTTCGAGGGATCGGTTACCACGGCGCAGCCGCGGCCGATATCGGCGTCGCGGAGGACTTTCTCGACGGTGGATTGGATCCGTGCGTCGAGGGTGAGCTTCAGGTCGCCGCCGCGACGGAGTGTGTCATCGAAGCTTTCTTCAACGCCAAGCCTGCCGCTGATATCGGAGGGATCGGTCTCGTTCACGATCCCGACGATATGGACGGCGAGGGCTTTGTAGGGATAGTGGCGGACGCCCGCGGCGGTGGTCTCGGCGAGTACGACGCCGTTGCGATCGAGAATGCGGCCGCGAGATTTCGTGCGTGCGGTGATTTCCTCCGCGCCGAGATTGACGAGCGGCGTGCCGAGCAACGCGGTGAGCAGGGTGATGTTGAATTTCGCAGCGGGTGAAAGCGACCTGCGGTTGCGTGTGGTGTCGAGGATGGAAACGATGCGCCGCTCGAGCTCGCCCCTTTTCGCCATGGTCGGGACGGGGGCGGCAAAGCGCGGGACGGTCATTCCAGTGGAGAAGGCGAGGACTTCGCCAGCGTAGTCCGGAGCGGTGACGCCGCGGGAGAGAACCGCATCGTCACAGGCGGTTTCCTGTTCGATGTGGAGGCGTCGCGCGGTAAGCCATGCGAGCGGATTGAACCAGTGGATCGTGAGAGCGATGCGGCTGACCAGCAACGCGGCGGGATCCCGGCGGGAGAGATGGGTGAGTTCGTGAAGCAGGACGATGCGCAAACGATCTTCCGTCCACGATCGTGATGATGAGGGCAGCAGGATGCCTTGGCAGAAAACACCGAATGCCATCGGCATGATCTCGGTGGACGAGATGTGGACGGACGGCGTTTTCCTGAGGCCGATCCGCGCGGCGAGTTCGCGGGTGATTTCCTCAATAGGGAGATCAGCGGCATGCGAGCGACGGCGGAGAAGGGAAAGCGAAAGCAACCCGACGAGCGGGCGGGCGAGCAGGATCGTCGCGCCGCAAAGCCAGAGGATCGTGAGAAGGTATGCGATAGAAGGAAGAATGAAGCGAGGAGCGACCGAGGATGCAGGATGCGGAGCCGTGGTATTTCCTGATGGATCGATTCGCCGTGTTCTGCTCGGAGCGCTTTCGGAAGTACCGATCTCCCCTGTGCTGAAGGAAAAAGGCGTGATGGATTCGATGGCAGGCTGCAAATCAGGAACGACCTTCCATTTCGGAACGACCACGTTGGCGAAAGGTGCGATCGCTGCTGCAGCGAGCATGCACAAGAGAACCTGATGTCTCGCCGCGGCGGATGACCGTCGCATCGCTGACAACACCAGCCAGCCTGCGAGGAAGATAGTGAAACCACGGACTGCCGCGGAGATCAGGAGTTCGTCGGTGGGATTCATGGTTTGGGTCCTTTCTTGCGAGAGGCTTCGATCAGCTCCTGCAAC
>DATLIO010000314.1:0-8869 GCA_035539355.1 Luteolibacter sp. | reverse complement strand
GCTGCATCATCATTCCCGATCCGGCGCGGGCACGATCACTGTCGGCGCGACGGCTTTTCTCACCATGCCTTCGGCGACACTGCCCAGCAGGAGCGAAGCGACGACACCATGTCCGTGCGATCCGAGCACGACGAGATCCGCGCCGACCTCTTTGACATAATCGATCGTCGCATGCAGCGGACTGCCATCGACGAGTTGCGTGTTCACCCCCGGCACATCGCCAAGCTGGCCGCGGAGTTCCTCCAGTTTCGCCGCCGCCCGGGTCCGCACTTCGTTGTCGTAAATCGGAACCGCGGGAAATTCCTCCGGCGCGAATCCATACGCCGTGAATGGCACCTGCGGCTCGATGATATGGATCAGGTGAAGCTGGGCTCCGAATGCCTTCGCCAGCTTCCCGGCATTCTCAAGGACACCCGGAGTCGAATTCGAAAAGTCCACGGCGGCGACGATCGTCTTCATGCATCCCTACCTTAACCTGTTCCAGCGGGCGGTGCAACCCGCCTCATTGCCGGCCGAGAAGCGCGTCGGCGACCTTCCGGATCGTCACATCCAGCGTGAAGGATCCGGCCGTCAGAACGATCCGGCCGTTCCCCGGTTCTTTGACAAACTCCGGAGCCGCAATGATTTCCGACGGCCTGCCCTTTCTCAGCGCCGATTCCGCCAACGCTTCACAGGACGCTTCGCCCGGTTCACCGACGATCACGATCCGGTCCGCCTGCACCATCAACGGCTCCAGTGCCCGCTCCCGCGCGGTCATCGCCGGCGATAGTGTTTCGAGGAAATTCACCTTCGCGTCGCGATACCGGTGCCGCAGTTGCTGGACGAGCCACGAAACTTTCCGCGGCGAAAGCGTGGTCTGGCACACGGCGACGAAGGACGGCGAGAAATTCAGCCGCGCCGTGTCCGTCGTATCCTCGAGAATCCGGCATCCCGGATTCCCTTCCGCCAATGCCCGGCTTTCGGCGTCCGCGTGCCGGCCGATCACCAACGGCTGCCCGCCATCCATCCGCAGCAGCGCCAACGCGACCTGGGCGCGCTTCACCTGCGGCGATGTCAGATCAACCAAAGGCACCCCTTCGTTTTCCCACGCTTTCTTCCTCTGCCGCGCGATACCGGCATACGGAACCACCACCTTGTCATAGCGGAAAAAATCCTCCTCCCCGACCTCCTCGGTCACCCCCATCGCCGCCAGCCGGTTCCCTACCTCCGGATCCGGCATGAAACGTCCCGCGACCGCCACCGGGCCTTCTTTCGCCAGCTCTTCCAACCGCCATAACGCGCTGCGGGCATCGACATCCATCCCGAACACCGGCGCGAGCTTCAGGCGGCAATCCATCATCGTTTTCATAACTTTGTATCGCAAAGTAATTGGTTAAAAAAGGGGCGGACTTGTGACAACGACGCGGGTTTTCACGGAATCCACATTAACTTTGTATCACAAAGCCACTTTCCGACAAGGACTATTTCCCGAGATCCAGAATCTGCTCCAGCACGGCCAGATAGGCTTCGAACGCCTTCTTCCCCTCCGGCGAAAGCGTGTAAAGAGTCTGCGGCCGACCATCACCTGTGAGCTTTTCACCATGGATGAATCCGGCTTTCTCCAACGTACGGAGGTGGGTGATCAAATTCCCGTCCGACATATCGAGCTGGGTTTTCAGGTCCTGAAATGCCCACGGCTCCACCCGCGAAGCCAGCAGCGTCATGATCGAGAGGCGGCCTTTTTCGTGGATGGTGCGGTCGAGCTGGGAGAAATCGATCATGCTGCGGAATCTTCGCGCGCCTTGGTGGTGACGATCGCGGCCCCATAAATCAGATGAAACCCGCCGAACGCAATCGCCATGAGGCGCGAGCCGTTCGTGATGTATTTCCACTGCGCCACGAAATCGACCACCTGGGCCACGCCGGCGAGGCAGATGACGCCGAAAACGACGAAGGCCCAACCCAGCCAGACCATCGATTTCGGGGCGAACTCACGGATCGCCAGCAGGGCCAGACCGTAATGGAGGATCCAAAGCGAAGCCGCCACGGATTCCCGTTCTCCCCCCCTGACGTACAGAAGTCCGAGAAATCCCCCGGCCACGATGGACGGCAGCGCCCCGCGGATGGCCAGTTTCAGTCCCGTGTTCCAGAACGGTTTCCGGTGCGCCGAGCTGATCCGGAAAATCTGCCAGGCATTGAAAACCAGGACCATCGCCGCACCGAACAACCACCAGCCCGCCCACGCCCAGCCATGCTTGCCTTCGGAAAGCCAGGCCGCCGCCAAAGCCGCCGCACCACCGATGAGCGCCGTTTCACCGGACAGGGCCCGGAAAATCGTCGCCCGCTCCATCATGGTGCGGATCACCCGCAATTGTTCGGCGGCTTCTTCACGAGTCGTCATGCCTTGCTTTGCCATACAAAGCAGATTGATGACAAGCCATCTTCTTCGCTTCAATTTTCCTCAGGTTCCGGATTGGACGCGGCGCCGGGGCGGTTCATATTCCGCCCATGATCCGATTTCTCCACACCCGCATCCGCGTCCGCGATCTCGACAGCTCCATCGCCTTTTACAAAAAACTCGGCTACGAACTCGGCGAATTCAAAGACTCGCCCCAAGGCAACAAGCTCGCCTTCCTCAACCTTCCCGGAAACGACGTCTTCCTCGAGCTGACCTATTCGCCCGACTACACCTCGACCTGCCCGGAAGACCTGATGCACACCGCCCTCGGCGTCGAGGACATCGTCGAATACTGCGACAAGGTCGAGAAATCCGGCATCGAGATCTGGCCGGACGGCTGGCGCGAAAAGTTCACTTCCGGCGGCCGCAAGATGGCCTTCGTCACCGATCCCGACGGCTACGAAGTCGAGATCCTCGAGCGCGGCGCGAAGGTGGTCTGATCACTTCATCTGCGCGCTGAACGTCCCGCCCTGGCCGCTCTGCCACGCCTGCTTCGCGCTTTCGAAAAGATTCGTCAGTTCCTGCTGCGTGGAGAGCCGGTATTCGATCGTCTTCGCATGGGTGGTGACCGGGTATTTCTTGATCACCATGTTTTCCAGATCGGCGCCGGCACGCTGGCCCACGGAATCGAGCATCCCTTTGCCGCGTTCCATCGCGGCGCCGGCGGTTCCGCCCGCGGTTCCCTGGGCACCGACGGGAGTGATGAAATAGAATCTCGCGAGAGCCTGGCCGATCGTGTCGACCGTCACCTCATCGACGATCAACGCACCGTCCAAGAGATAGCTGTGCCTGCTCACCGAGGTGATCTTGTCCGTGGAAACGGCATATTCCCCTCCCGCCAGAGTGGCCTGCCAGATGCCGCGCACGCTGCCGGATTGATTCCTCGTGGTCTGCGGCGGAGCCGGCTTGTCCTTCGGAGGTTCCACCGGCGGAATGATTTGCGCGGAAAGACCACCGGCCAGGATCTGAAGCACGGCAAAGGAAGCGATCAGGGTTTTCATTGTCAGAAATGTGTCATTGGCCCTACAGAAATGGCGAGCCCGGGATTCAATAGCGCGGTTCATCCGCGGATTTTTCATCCTCAAGCCATTTGGTA
Source organism: Luteolibacter sp. (assembly GCA_035539355.1). GTDB lineage: Bacteria > Verrucomicrobiota > Verrucomicrobiia > Verrucomicrobiales > Akkermansiaceae > Luteolibacter. The sequence continues at coordinate 5,336 of DATLIO010000314.1, read as the reverse complement.
TGAAATCTGCCTGTCTTCGACCCTGTTTCAGATACTTTGGAAAAGTTAGATATTGTCACTGAACCCGCGATTTCGCAGAGTAGCGGCATGGTCCGCTACCGGTCGAACGTCGCCGCACTGATCGTGCGGACCGATGGTTCACTGCTGATCTGCGAACGGTGGACCGTCCCCGGCGCCTGGCAATTTCCCCAAGGAGGGGTCGATCCCGGCGAAACGCTCCAACAAGCCCTTTTCCGCGAGGTGAAAGAGGAAATCGGCATCGGCCCCAAGCATTACCGGATCCTCATGAAACGGACCGGCTACCGCTATCTTTACCCGGAGGCGGTGAGGCAGAAGAAACTCCAGAAGCACGGCAACCAAGGCCAGGAGCAGACCTACTACCTTTGCGAACTGAGCGACACGGCCCCACCGGTAAACGTCGACCAGAAGCCCCGTGAATTCCGCGCCTACCGTTGGATCGATCCCACCGAGTTCGATCTCGATTGGCTGCCGCACTTCAAGCAGGACGTCTACCGGCAGGTCATGCTGGATTTCTTCGATGTGGAGCTTTGATTGATCAATCGCTCCCCGAGCCTCCGCCGCAGCCGCCACCGGAATCGGAGCCGCTGCTGCCGCTGTCGGAGGAGCCGCAGCCGAACGAGCTTCCGGACGAGCTGTCGTCATATGACGGGGAATGATGGCTCGAGGAAGACGACCAGTCATGATGATGGGAAAAACCCGCAGCATCATGTCCCATGCCGCTCCGGCGATGAGGAGACCGTCGCCGGCTTCCTCCCGTGAGGGTCCAGACGAGCATGCCGAAAAGCATGACTCCGAACAATAACACCACCACGAAGACCACGAACACGAACAGGTCGATCATAACGAGGTTTGGTTTGGGCGGACAGGCCTTCACCCATCCGTCCGCATGGAATCAGAAACGGCGGAATCCGTCTGTTGGAAAAGCCAGAGGAGTTTCTACTCCCGCAAACCGCCCGGATCCCCGCCGATACCAAGAAGCAGCTTCAGCGACCTTGTCACGAAGCCGGCCTTCGATTTCCATGGCCTTGCCGGCCGTTTGATCTCCCAACCGTGTTTCTCCCCGATCGCCACCAGCTCCGGCTTCGGGTTCACCAGGGTCGCCGATTGGCAGAGCGCGAGCATCGGCAGGTCCGCGGTGCTGTCGGTGTAGCCGTGGCACTCCGGCAAAGTGCCGTCGGCGTTGAAGTACGATGCGGGTAGTATTTCCCTGAGCCGGACGACTTTTTCCGGACCTTTGTTGTTCACCAGATCCGGAAACAGCGGCCCCATTTCGGCCCGTGTGCCGTGGATGAGATCGAAGCCGAGCCGTTTGCCGATTTCGGAAACGTAGAACTCGGGGCTCGCCGAAGTGAGGATCGTCAGATGGCCGGCCTGCCGGTGCCGGTCGAGTTTTTCCCGGATCTCCGGGTAGATGATCGGCATCACCGACTCCGCGAACTCCTTCGCGTAGGCCGCGAGCCTGTCATCCGGCATCTTCCAGAGATAGCTCAGGAAGACGCGCTTCATGCCGTCCGTTTCCAGGATCGGATACAAAGGCAGCATGCCGAGGAAAACGGGCAGGAACACCCTTCTCCATGGCTCGCGTGTGACCACGTGATGACGGAACAGGAGCTGACAATCCCACGCGATGAGCGTGCCATCGAGATCGAAGAGGGCGATGCCCGACGGCGGATTTTCCCCTGTCAAAGATCAGACGTAGTGCAGTTCCTTCGCTTTGACGGCGATGGCCGCTTCGTTGTCGAGCAGCTCCTGGATCGGATCCCAGCGGCCGGAAACGAGCGCTTCGCGGGCGGAGTCCGGCATGGTCACGGAAAACTCGAGGCCACCGGAAGTGCGGACCTTGAGAGCCTCGACATCGATGGTGATGTCGATTTTCGGATCGGCTTCGATCGCGGCGGCGAGGGCCTTGATGTCGGCGGCGGTGGCGATCACGCATGGCATCGCGAGGCCGGTCGAGTTGCCGAAGAAGATCTCGGCGAAGGACTCGGCGATGACGCCGTTGAAACCGTATTTGCGCAGCGACTGCGGAGCGTGCTCGCGGGAGGAGCCGCAGCCGAAGTTCACGCCGGCGACCAGGATCGACGCGCCGTTGAAACGGGGGTCGTTGAGCGGATGGTTCGTCTTGTTGCCGTGCTCGTCAAAGCGCACGTCGTAGAAGGCGAATTCGCCGAGACCGTCGAACGTGACGCATTTCATGAAACGCGCCGGGATGATGCGGTCGGTATCGATGTCGGCTCCGGGGATGAAAACGCCGGTTCCGGTGACTTGCTTGACAGGTTCGAGGGCCATGGTGGTGGAGTGGTTCAGTCTTGGACGCGGGTGATGGTGTAGCCTTTCTTCGCGAGATGATCGTTGATCGGCTCCTTGCCGACCAGGTGACCCGCGCCGACCGCGAAGAACAGGGAGTGTGAAGGATCGATGCGCAGCCGCTTGTCGATGGTGTCGGCCATCGAGATGTTGCGATCGGTCATGAGGAGTTTGAGAAAACGTTCGCCGAGCTCCTTGTTGTCGCCGTCCTTCATGCGTTGGTCGGCTTTGCTGAGTTCGGCTTCGATTTTCGTGGTGTCACCGGAAGCGTAGGCGGCGGTGAGATTGTCGATGGAGGAGATCCCGGCTTTGCGGTCGTCCTTCAGCATGGCGAGTGTCTCGGCGAGCATCTTCACCGATTCTTCCTCGGTGAACCGTTCGAAGATCGTCATCTGCCCGAGGGCGGTCTCGATGCCGAGCGTGTCCTTGCCCGCGGCTTCGGCTTTCTCCCAGAGAATCGCATCGAGGGCTTTGCGGCCTTCGAGCTGGGATTTCAGCATCGGCAGGGTCGCCATGACCGCCCAGGTCTTCAACGCCTGGAACGGCGTCGAATCGAGCGCGGGTTGGATCGCCTTGAGCTCTTCATTGAGAGCCGCGGACAATTCCGGTCCGATCGACTGGTTGAGCGTCTTGCCATCTTTCCGCATCATCATCGGGACGAGACGCATCTGCTCTTCGGTGCCCATCGGGATCTCGGTGTAGAGCGCGTCCGCACCTTCGAAGGCTTTCGCCGCGACAGGATGGAGATTTCCGATGACCGCGTTGGAAAGATGGATGGTGCCGAAAAGATAGCCCGGCTTCTTCAAGCCGTTGCCTTCGATTTTCCAAAGCAGCGGCTTCTCGGGATGCTTGGCTTCCTGTCCGAAAGCAGGCAGTGCGAGCAGACCGACCGCGATCGCGGCGGCGGCACGCGGCAGCCATTTCATGACAGGGAAACGAAGCATCGGAGGAAGGAAGCGGGATCAGGCGACGGCGGCGGGCTCCAGTTCGAAGAGCTCGCGGGCGTCGGCGATGTGACCGCTGATCGCGGCGGCGGCGACCATGACCGGCGACATCAGGACGGTGCGTCCGGTCGGCGAACCCTGGCGGCCCTTGAAGTTGCGGTTCGAGGAGGAAGCGCAGAGCTGGTCGCCGACGAGCTTGTCGGGGTTCATCGCGAGGCACATCGAACAACCGGCGCCGCGCCATTCGAAACCGGCGGCGCGGAAGATTTCAGGAAGGCCTTCTTTCTCGGCCTGGATCGCGACGACCTGGGAACCGGGAACGACGATCGCCTTCACGTGCGGAGCGACGCGGTGGCCGCTGATGTATTTCGCGACTTCGCGGAAGTCGGAGATACGGCCGTTGGTGCAGGAACCGATGAACGCGACATCGATCTTCACGCCTTTGATCGGCGTGCCGGCGTCGAGTTTCATGTAAGCGAGCGCTTCTTCGATCGTCGCCTTCTCGCCGGCGGTTTCCGCATCGGCCGGATCCGGGATGTTTTCGGAAACGAAGATGCCGTGGTCGGGGGAGATCCCCCAGGTGACGGTCGGCTCGATGTCCTCGGCCTTGATGGAAACGATGTCGTCGAACACCGCATCGGCATCCGAAGCGAACGACAGCCAGCGTGCGGCGGTCGCATCGAAATCCGACATGTCGACATAAGGACGGCCGTTCAGATAAGCGACGGTCTTGGCGTCCGGGTTGACGTAACCGCAGCGGGCGCCACCTTCGATGGACATGTTGCAGACGGTCATGCGCTCTTCCATCGACATGCGGTCGAAGACATCGCCCGCGTATTCGTAGGCGTAGCCGATGCCACCTTTCGCGCCGAGCAGGCGGATGATGTGGAGGATGACGTCCTTCGCGTAAACGCCCGGGCGGAGATTGCCGTTCACCTCGATGCGGCGGACCTTCAGAGGCTCGACGGCCAGCGTCTGCGAAGCGAGAACGTCACGGACCTGCGTCGTGCCGATGCCGAAGGCGATCGCGCCGAAAGCACCGTGGGTCGCCGTGTGCGAGTCACCGCAGGCGATGGTGGTGCCGGGCTGCGTGATGCCCTGCTCCGGTCCGACGACGTGGACGACACCTTGTTTGCCGGAAGCGAGGTCGAAATAAGTGACACCGAAATCATCGGCGTTCTTGCGCAGCGCGTCCATCATCTCGGCGGCGAGCGGATCCTGCGGCGCGTCCTGATCGATCGTCGGCACGATGTGGTCGACGGTTGCGAACGTGCGCTGCGGGAATTTCACCGTGAGGCCGAGGTCGCGGAGCATGCCGAAAGCCTGGGGCGACGTGACCTCGTGGATGAGGTGCGTGCCGATGAAAAGTTGCGTGCGTCCGTCGGCCAGCATGCCGACGGTGTGGGATTCCCAGACTTTTTGGAAGAGGCTCTTGCCCATGTTCGTGACCGGCCGTGGTTCGCGGCGGGGCGGGAAAATGGCCACGCGGGGAAAAAATGTCAAAGCCACATCTCGCCGGCTTTCTGGAGTCAATGCCAAAGGGCCGCCGCCACCGTGATCACGGCGACCACGAAACCGGTGGTGGAGATCCAAAACCACCGGCGCTTTCCGTAAAGACTGCCACCCACCCATTGATCCCAGGAAACATCCTGGCGACGGGGGGACACGTGGTAATGTTGCATACCACCTTGGAAGCGGAGGGGATTTGGCCGGTCCGGCCGAAGACGACGGGATTCGCTCATGGGTTGAGTGGGGGTTCCTGAACTCCAGCCGGTTAAAGCAACCACTTTTGGGAGTCAAACAGAAAGCGCCTTTCCCATGTGGGAAAGGCGCTTGGTCTCAAAAAATGGTTCGGGAGTTCTTACCGAATTACTTCGAGTAATGAACTTCAGCCGCCTCCGTGGTTTCGATCTCCTGGAAGTGGGGAAGCTTGCGGAGTTTCGGGGCTTTCGGCTCGCCGGTGCAGCAGCAGGAGGCGGAGATCAGTGCGAAAGCAGCGACGGAAATTGCGGAGATGAAACGGATCATGGAAAGGAGGTTCGAGGTTTTTGGGATTTACGGGCC
>DATLIO010000313.1:0-6359 GCA_035539355.1 Luteolibacter sp. | reverse complement strand
ATCTCGGCACGCGCTTCGGCGTCAGCGCGGACGATGACGGCAAGTATCTTGTCCATGTGATCGAAGGTCTCGTGGAGGTCGGCCACAAAGGCGAGGCGGGCATGAAAAAAGTCACTCCGGAAAAGGCGCTCGATCGCGGTTTGCTGAAGAAGAAACTCAATCCGCAGTCAACGGACGACGACGAAACCAACCGTTGGCAACCGGACGTGATCGTCAGCGACAACCAGGGCTGGCAGACGATTTCCACCAACTACGGCCGCGGCCGCGACGCCTTCATCCAGTCCTCGAAAGTGGACAAGAACCACGGTGCGGAGCCGTTCATGCGGGTGAAAAACACGACTTTCCAGGTGGACCTCGTCCGCAAGGGATACACCGCATTCGATCTCGGGAAATTCGATCTTCCGAAAATCGAAGACGCCGAACTCAGCCTGAACATCGAGCCCAGCGATCTTGGATTCGCCACGCTGGTTCCCGACAGTTCGTTCCGTGTCTACGGTCTCCTCGACGAGCCTGGCGACAGTTGGGAAGAGCTCGGAATCACCTGGCAGAACGCTCCTGCGATGCACGCGGACGAAGCCAACAAACATCTTCCGGACGAATCCAAGGTTGTGCTCATCGGCACCTTTGAAATTCCGCAAGGGACCAGCCGTGGCTCCCGCACGATCGGTGGCCGCGCGCTGGTCGATTTTCTGAAAACCGACACGAACGGCATCGTCACCTTCATCATCTGCCGTGACACGGACGAGACGGCGAAGAACGGATTTGTCCATGCCTTCGCCACCCGTGAAAACCGTGGCAACACTCCTCCGCTGCTCCGGGTGAAATTGAAGGACTAAGGAGGAGGGACACTCTTGTCCCTCCAAACACTCGCACGGAAAGGACGACCGGAGTGTCGTCCCTCCTTACTTGAATCCCACAAGATCCCTGTCGGTTCTGGCGAAATCGATCAGCGTCTCGTCCATTCCGAACGCCGTCTGCAGATGGCTTCGCGCCGTCACCCGCTCGCCGAGCACCCAAAGGTAGCAGCCGAGGTTGTAGTGGAACGATGGCAGTTCCATCAGGGATTTCGGGCCACGCAGCAGCCAGTTCCTCGCTGCGAGCGTGTCGCCGGTTTCGTGGAGACAGAAAGCCGCACGGAGAAAAAACTCCGCGTTGAGGGGTTCCTTCGCGCAAAGCAGACGTGCCGTTTCCGAAGCCGCATTCCAGGCACGGCATTCCATCTGGGCGTGGACTTTGATTTCCAGGACCTGCCGCGATGTCTGCTCGCTCGTCGGCAGTGACTGGAGCTCAAGGAGCGCCTCGTCCGCCAAACCGAGATCGAGCCATCCGCTTGCGGCCCGCAGAGTTTTCGTCACAACCATCGCGTGGTCCTTTAGCAGAAAGCCACTTGCAGGGCAATTTCCGAATCATCCGGAATCGTCTTGTCGAAACGGCCCCGTCCGGAAGAATCCGCGGCCTTGAAACGCGTGATCATCCACACCGACGGCGGTTGCAAGGGCAATCCCGGCCCCGGCGGCTACGGCGCCATCCTGGTCTCCGGCCAGCACCGCAAGGAACTTTCCGCCGGTTTCCGCCATACCACGAACAACCGGATGGAACTCCGCGCCGCCATCGCGGCCCTCGAATTCCTCAACCAGCCGTGTGAGATCGAGCTGCACTCGGATTCGAAGTATCTCGTCGATGCCATGACCAAAAAATGGGTCGACGGCTGGAAACGCAAGAACTGGGTCACCGCCGCGAAAACCCCGGTGAAGAACCGCGACCTCTGGCAGCGCCTCACCGCGGCCGCCACGTCCCACCGGATCGACTGGCGGTGGGTGAAAGGCCATGCGGGGCACCGCGACAACGAACGCTGCGATGAACTGGCCAATCTCGCCGTGGCCTCGGGCGACCTTCAGGAAGACACCGGCTTTTCAGGCGCGGACGATTGAAACCTTGCCTGTGCGGCGCACGGCGGTTTTGCTGCCCGGGCGTGTCACCCCCTTTGATCAACAACCTTTCCAGACGTCTCGGCGTGAGCGGGGATCTGTGGGGCCGCCTCCTGCGCCGGGTGATCTCCGGGGTGCCATGGTTTCTGGAAGCACCGTTGATCGCGGGATGGGCGATGATCTTTTTCCTCATCGCCGGAAAGCAGCGCCGCGCCGTCGCATCGAATCTCTGCGCGCTGTTCCCGACCTGGGGTCCGGTCCGCGGATTCGTCGGCGCATGGCGGGTTTTCTGGAATTTCTCCGTGACCTATGTCGACGGACTGCGTTGTGAAAGCGGCACCGGCGACATCGATTGGGCGATCGACGGACTGACCCATCTCAACGCGCTCGCCTCCTATCCCAGCGGATGCGTGATCCTCACCGCCCACATGGGGAACTACGACATCGCCGCGCCCCTGTTTTCCTCACGCATCCAGAGGCCGCTCTACGCCGTGCGGGCCCCCGAACGCGAACCGGAGGTGCAGAAGATCCGCGAGGCGGAACTGCGGCGGAAAGAAGCCGAGAACCCGCATTTCCGCACGCTTTACAACACGGAGAGCAATCTCCTCGGGATCGAACTCGCCCGCCTGCTCGGCGAAGGGAGTCTCGTTGCCGTCCAGGGGGATCGTGTGGTGTTCGACGTCTCGCCGATGGAACTCGAAGTCGAACCCGGCCTCCACATGCGCCTGCCCCGCGGTCCCCTGTTTCTCGTCCGCGCGACCAACTCGGCCTGCTACCCGCTTTTCATCACCCGCAACGGCTGGAGGCGATACACGGTGAAAGTGCTTCCACCGCTCGACCTGCCTCCACGCACCCGCGGCAACGACAGCGAAGCGTCCCGCATCTGGGCGAAAACGATCCTCGATGTCGTGAAAGTGCATTGGAACCAGTGGTTCGTCTTCGAGCCGGTGCTCTGGCGCTGAATCCGCGGTTGTCTCCGCTTTCCATTTCGTCCGGAAGCGCTTAGCATGCGCGCATGACTGGAAAAATCGCCGCGCTCTTTCTCGGTCTCGCCGCCATCTCCGCCGAGGCGCCGGCACAGAATGCGAACGGACTCCATTCGGTGACGCCGCCGTGTCCGATGCGCCTGCCGCTGACCACCATTTTCAAAGGTGAATCCAAATTCCATGCCCTCGTCGCCAAGGCCGAACGGGAGAACTGGCGCAACCTTCCCCTGTCCCAGCGCACGATCCGCGTGGCCCGGGAAATGGTCGGCACGCCTTACGTGAACTACACGCTCGAGATCGACAACACGGTCGAGTCCCCGTCCGTGAATCTCACCGGCATGGATTGCTGGACCTACTACGAGAACTCCCTGGCCTTCGCCCGGATGCTCCGTTACAAGCCCGGCCCCTACAAACCCGAGGACATGCTCCACATGATCGAAGTGGAGCGCTACCGCGGCGGCACCTGCAACGGGAACTACCTCAGCCGCATGCATCACCTCGAGGAGGTCTTTTACGACAACCAGCGCCGCGGATTGGCGACGAACATCACCCCGCGCATTCCCGGAGCCGTCAGGATCCAGCGCGAGATCCGCGAGATGACGGTGCAGTGGAAAGCCTACCGTTACCTGAAATCGAACCCCTCGCTCATCGAGCCGATGGGCCGCATCGAAGCACAGGTTTCAAAACTGCCGGTCTACCACATCCCGAAAGCGAAGGTCGCCGCCATTGAAAAATATCTCCAGGACGGGGATGTCTGCGCGATCACCTCGAACGATCCCAACGGCTATACCTCGCACGTCGGGCTCATCATGCGGGTCAAGGACCGCGCGTATTTCTGCCACGCCACATCGGACCGCGACAAAGGCCGCATGACGGTCATCGACCGCCCGATCGCGGACTACGTCAACGGAGGCGCGAAACATGCCGGCATCGTCATCTGCCGCCCCAACGACCTGCCGCCTTCCGCGATGTGGAAGCGCAACGTCGCCGGAAACTGACCTTCAGACGCCGGCCAGCTGGCTTCCGCGGGCGGCGATCTCCTTGATCTCCTCGCCCGCTTCCTTCTCGACGAGCGGACGCGCGAGCATCGCTTCGTAGATCTCGATGTAGCGCCTCGCCACCTCCTTGTGGCTGAACTCGCGCAGGCTCTCGCGCATGATCCGTCCGACCTCGGCGGCACGCACTTCGACCGGCAGGGCGAAGAATTTCATCGCCTGGTCGATCGCCCAGCGCAAGCCGCGCGGATCGTAGTGCTCGAAGCGGAAACCATTGCCCGTCGAGTTGTCGACGTTCAGATCGCGCACGGTGTCGTAGAGACCGCCGGTCGCATGCACGATCGGCAGCGAACCGTAGATCGGCGCGGTCATCTGCGGAAGCCCGCATGGCTCGAAAAGCGACGGCATCAGCATGAAGTCCGATCCTGCATAGGCCAGACGTGAAAGCCTTTCGTCGAAATCCCGGACGGCGACGCGACTGCCGAGATTGAAGTTCCTCACGATGTCATGGAGCCATTTCTGGTGCGGACCATCCGCGACCACGACCACCTGGAGATTCCGGTTCCAATAATTGGACACCAGCCTGTGGAGGATGCTCGTCAGCAGTTCCGGCCCTTTCTGAACCGGGTCGAGCCGCGACGGCCAGAAGAAGATCGGTGCGGTTTCATCCTCCTCGAGGCCGAGTTCCCGCTGGAGCGCCAGCTTGTTGGCCGCCTTGCCCTGGATGAAATTCGCGGCGGTGAAATTCTCCACCAGCGAATCATCCGTCTCCGGATTGTACGAGACATCCGGGGCGTTGAGAATCCCCGCGGAGCAACCCGCGTGATACTTGCTGCGGAGTTCCGCCCTCACCGATTCCGGCACCATCGGATGCCATCCCTCCACGATTTCCCAGAGGAAGCGCGGACTGACCGTATTGATGTAGTGGGCCGCGAAAATACCCGATGTGAGCAGATCGACCGGCACATGCGATCTCGCGTGCTCATAACCGGAAGGGGCTCCGGAGAAATAAAGGTTCATCCAGAACTCCGCGGCATCGATCCCGATCTCCTCGACATTCGCCAGGCTCACCTGACGCGTGTGGATGTTGTGGACCGTGAAAAGACTCTTGATGCCCCGGCGGCGCGCCATCGCGGGAATCAGCGCGGTCATCCAGTCATTGCAATGGATGAGGTCCGGACGGACACGGGGAACCACGTTGTTGATGACCTCGCGCTGGAACACGAGGGCGATCTTCATCGCCTCACACGCCTTGTTGCTGTAAACCTGCTCGCGGTAATAGAAGATCCGGTCTTCGGAGAGATGGATATGTGCTTCCGGCAGCACCTCATGATATTTCCTCAACTCCCGCTCATGGAGATTGAACACATCTCCCTGGAACATCCGGCGGTAGTTCGGCATCGCCACATGGACATCCGCACCGAGATCATACAACGCGGAAACCAGTGATGCGGAAACATCGGCGAGGCCGCCCGCTTTCGCGGACATCCTCTGGGCCATGTTCCCCATGCCGGGCGGGAGATAGGTGATCTCCGGAGTTACGATGAGAATTCTCGGCTTTTCGGCTTTCTGAGGGGACGACATCGGACTGGGTTCTTCCAACGGAGAAATCGGGTTCTCCGAGCCCGATTTATTACGGCAAGTTCAGCAAAACTGCCACATCTATTTGTTCCACATGGCGTATTATTTCGCCGCGGCCAGTTTCCCCGCCAAATGGCGGACGCAAAACTGCGACCACGTCTCCAACCGCTCGAAAAGCGGGCCGTTCAGATCCTCGATCGAAGAAAACGACAGTTCCGAAAGCGCGTCTTCCTTCGCTTCGGCGACAGCGTCGGCGAGGTCGACGAGATGGACGACACCCAGGTGCACCTGGCCCACCGGGTTGGTATCGTCGTTCAACAACGCGACGATCTTCTGCTCATAACCGCCGGGCAGTTCGAGTTCCTCGTCGATCTCCCGGTTGACGGCCGCGAAATAAGCCGCCGGTCCGGTCCTGCCGTCGCCGGTGTCCACCGGATTGATGTGTCCGCCGACACCCACGGAAATTTTCGCGTGGAGCCGGTTCTCGCCGCCGGATTTCCCGCGGGTGTAATGAAGGATCTTATCCCCATGACGGAACACGCAGTAAGGGATGAGCTGCTTGTGCGTCGGGTCTTCTTCGGCCGCAGCCCGGTCCATGAAGAAGTGATTCGCCGGATCGAGCAGCTTTTCCAGCGCGGCTTCGACGCCCTCGCCTTTGATCCCCTCGAACATCCCGATCTCCTCCAACAGAGGACGCGGAACCACCAAAACCTGCTCACCGGCATACTTCGACATGCCCGCAGCATAGGAAAATCGGCGTTGGCACGCCAAGCGGCATCCGAAAAAATACAATCCCTCAATCCGCAAAATCACCGATCACTTATTACGGCATCCCGTAATATCCGCTTTCCAAAATTATGGCAGGATGT
>DATLIO010000312.1:0-5001 GCA_035539355.1 Luteolibacter sp. | reverse complement strand
CCGTCATAACGGTCGGTCGGAGACGTGTAGAAAATCAGGCTTGAGGTGTTCGGACTGTCGAGGGAAGGAGACTCCGCCTTGCTTTCGAGAGGGATGGTGATCGCCGAAAGCCATTCGATGTTGGTGCCACGACGGTTGACCAGCGCTTCGAGATCCCGCGCCATCGTATCGATCATGGATTTCGATTGGCGCGCGGCCCGGACTTCAGCCCGGCTGCGCGTCCAGGTATCCAGAGCGATGGCCGTGATGGATACCAGGATCGTGACGATCAGAGTCGTGATGGTCATCGCGACCATCAGCTCGATGAGTGTGAATCCGCTCGCGCGGCGGGACTTCCGTGGGGTTTTCATGAAAAGCGGGTGAAAGATGGAATCAGCGGCGTATGGCAAGGTTCCGGACGAAGATCGGGGTTTCGGATTTCTCGAAACGGGTTTTGAAAGGAGTCCCGGTCAAATAGTCGGCGGTTTTGGTGGGAAGGCTGTGGAACTCCGCAGCAAACGCGATCGCCGCCTGCGGATAGTCGTTGGCATCACCGCTGCCGCCCTCTCCCGTCGGATCTTTGATCCTTCCTTTCGAAGATTCCTTCGCTTCCATTTCATTGCCGGTGGCATTGTAGGTCAGCTGGAGGCACTTGACATAAAACAGAGGTCCTTCGATGGCCTTGAGATCCTCCAGGAAAACCGAATCATTCATGCGCCGGGCCATTGGCATGACAACATAATCCTTGCCCGGACTACCCACGGCCTTGGGCATTGCCTTCATCGTTCCGTCAGGCCGCAAGTCCGAAGGGTTCCCACGATACTGGTACACGAAGATCGCTTGCTGGGGACTGAACGAGTTTTCAATCCAATCGAAAGCCTTCTCGAATCCCGTCATCTTCTCGCTGTCCCGTCCGCGGACGGTGACGAGCTCCTTCTCCAGTGTGGAGGCGAGACGGTCCGCTTCCTGGAAATTGATGGCACGGCGGATACCCGAAGCAGCGGGGCCGAAAACGTACATGAAGCCGGTCAACAGCACGGCAAGGACACCGATCGCGATGACCGTTTCGAGCAGAGTGAAGCCACGAGGGCGGAAAGCAGGGGTTTTCATGGTCTTATATCAGAAGTACCGGACTTCGCTCGGGATGTTCATTTGGTCGGGGTTGCGGAATACGGAAGTGCGGCCGTTGCGCCACACGATCAACCCGCCGAAATCCCGCTTGGTCGATTCCGTCGCACGCGGTTTCTCGGCGTTGATTTCCCGGGCGCCTGTTCCGATGATGAAACTCGCTCCGGGATTGGTGGAAATCCCCTCACCGTTGAACTCGTAGTAGAAGTAATTGCCTTGGAAGGTCCGGTTCACCTTTGAAAGCGTCATCTGCTCGAGTTCGGTGCCTGCCGACTGGTCCCTGCGGCTGAACTCCTTGCTGAAGAACGTCTGTTCCGGAAGCAGGAAAGCGCGGCCCGCCAGCACCCAGTTGTCCTTCACCACATTCCCGTCGTCATCCAGTTCCTCGTAAACAACGAGCATCCGGCGGAGGTAGTTTTCACGGTCTTTCGGGTCGGTGACATCGACGAGCACGCGGGCCCGGGTCCGCTTGCTCACGGCGGCGGAACGGGCTTCGTCAAAAATGGATTCGGCCGTCGCGACGCCGCTGGTGACGCCTTTTCCGCTCATGATACCCCCGACGCCAATCGCTGCGACAGTCATCAGGATGGAAATAATGGCGATGACCGCCAACAATTCGATGAGCGAAAATCCACGCAACCGTCGGGTTGGTGTTTTCGGAAGGCTTGGAAGAAACATCAGGGTTTGGGGTGGGTTTACGTGAATATCGAGGGTTTGGAGAAAATGGCAAGGGGAATGTAATTACATGGGACTTACACCGCGGCAGAGTTTTTCCCATATCGCCCGTTCCGGGGTCCGGTCATCCAAAGCCAGGCCGGACGCAGCATTTCCCGGATGTCGTCGTGCCCAGCTTTCCACCCCAGTTCCTGGAGCGCAAGCGACGGATCCGCCACGAGACGCGGTGGATCACCGGCGCGGCGGGGACCGTATTTCACCGGAACCGTCCTGCCTGTCACCTCTTCGGCGGCGTCGATGATTTCCTTCACGGAAACACCGACTCCGGTTCCCAGATTGCACTGCAGCGATTCGCCGCCCTGGAGCAGACGGTCGACAGCCCGGCCATGGGCATCCGCGAGATCCTCGACATGAATGTAGTCGCGGATGCAGGTTCCATCCGGGGTTTCATAGTCGGTGCCAAAAACTTCGATGTGCTCGATTTCTCCCGTCAACGCCATGAGCACCCGCGGAATGAGGTGTGTCTCGGGATTGTGATCTTCTCCGATCAAGCCGTCGGCCGCCGATCCACTCGCGTTGAAATAACGGAGGCACACGCTTTTCAAGCCCCACGCCGTGTCGCAGTCCTTGAGAATCCACTCCATCATCAGCTTGCTGCGTCCGTAGGGATTGATCGGTTCCTGGCTGTTGCTTTCGGTGATCGGCACAGCATCCGGCACGCCGTAGGTGGCGCAGGTGGACGAAAAAACGAACGCCTTGCATCCCGCATCGCGCATCACTTCAAGCAGGGTCAGCGGATCCGCGGTGTTGTTGCGGTAATACTTCAGAGGATCACTCACCGATTCACCCACATAGGCGAAGGCGGCGAAATGGATCACCGCTCCGAAACGATGCTTCGCAAAAAGTTTCTCCAGCAATCCACGATCCCCCACTTCACCGACGACCAGTTCGACATCCGGATTCACGATCGCTTCCCGATGGCCGTACACCAAACTGTCGAGCACCACGATTTTACGTCCTTGCGAGGCAAGCTGCCTTACCGTGTGGGAGCCGATGTAGCCCGCTCCGCCTGTCACAAGAATTGTATCCGACATGAATCCGCTGATGGTCCGGATAAGAAACCCTACCAGCCGCAAGCCTGTCAATGCGCCGGGAACTTTCCCATGTGAAAATATTCTCAAAATCCCTCGAATAGTCGTCGCTGCCGTGCGGTCTTATCGCCATGAAGAAAAACCTTCCCCGTTGGGCGATGCTCGCCGCCGGAGCCATCGGCTTGCTCGCAACCTCCTGTGCCTACGACCCTTATTACTCAGGCGGCTACGGCTACAGTGACTACGGTTACAGCGGAGGCTCTTATTCGACCTCACTTTTCATCAGCACGGGTGATTCCCGCTGGGGCTATGATCCTTATTGCCACAGCTACTACGACTACCACCGCCGCGCCTACTACGACCCCTTCCTCTATGGCTATTATCCGGTCGGTTACCGTCCGCCGGTGGTTTACGGAGTGCCTCATCCGCATGGTTGGCGCCCCGGCAGCCGGTATTGCCCACCGCCAAGCCGGATCCACAACCACAACCTCTCGAATTACCGCGACCGCGAAGGTTCCTACCGCCGGAGCAATTTCTCGTGGTCCCAGAACGCCCGCCAACGCGACCAGGGAACACCGAATTTCCGAGTTCCGGATCGGGGACGCCAGGAAAACGTCCGTGATCCCCGCCGTGAGAACGACAACCGCTCCCGTGACGACAATCGTTCCCGCGAAGACTACCGCTCCCGTGAAGACAACCGTCCGGTGAGGCAGCAATTCCCCGGCTTCGATCAAAACCGCCAGAACCAGCGCCCATCCGGCAACCAAGGCTCGGACTTCCGCCGCACCGAGCGCCCGGAAAACAATCGTTCCCGCGAAATCGATCGCTCCCAGTTTGAAAACCGGATGAGGGAAAACCGTCAACGTGAGACCCCTCCTCCCAGCATCAACCGGACGGTCAACGTTCCGCCATCGCGGGAAATGCAGCAACGGCAGGCTCCCCAATTCGACCGCGGAGCGACACGGGAACGGAGTGAAACGAAGCGTGGAAACAACGAAGGATCGCGATCGTCTTCATCGGAACGTTCCAGCCGCTCGGAAAACAGCGACCGCGGCCATGAACGCCGCAGGGACTAATGGCCGCCTGATTTCGCGATTTTCGCCTCTCTCCGCTCGCGATCACGGCGGAGACGGGCGGTCGTCACACGCGGCCTGAGGAGCCAGATTCCACAGACATACCCGGCCACGCCTCCCCCGAAATGGCAGGCGTGGCTGACCGAGAACCAACCCGCGAGACCTTGGCTCGCCAGGATTTCCCCGATCCGCGAAAGCCCGGGCAACCCCGGCTGCGGATCGATCAACGCCAACGCGAGTTCCGCGCCCAGAATCCCGATTCCGAGCGCCCGCCCGGAGATCGGAACAGGCCACATCCGCGAATCCGGCGAAAGCGTCGTCAGGAGAATCAGCAGCGCCACACATCCACCGGAAGCCCCGACCAGAACCGGGCTGTAGGTCGCAATCGAGGGAGCCAGCAACACGTGCGCGATCCCCCCGCCGATGATTCCGAAACCCATGGTTTTCCAAACCGCCGCCTGTCCTAGCATGTGCTCGATGCGGGCGCCCATCAACACGATGCACGCGGCGTTCAATCCGACGTGCAGGAACCCTCCGTGCAGCAATCCGTAACTCAGGAACTGCCACAATTTCCCCTCCAGCAACCCTTCACGGCTCAGGCCGAAATTCCGGAAAAGCCAGACCAACTGGTCATGACCTCCGCCGATCGATACCGCCGCTTGGATCGCGATGAGAATCACCGCGATCGTCCAACTGGCCTTCGCGGCCGTAACCGACCTCAGGCGCAATCCCATTTCGGAAAAGTCCACGACAGAACATCGCATGGACTTGCAGGTTTGGGAAAGTTGAAATCTCGCGGCTGTTTTTGACCGCTGTTACTCCACCACACGGGCCCGGGGCTCACGGCGGATGACATCTTCCGCTCCCGCGCTCGTGACGAATGGTCCGCCTTCGAGAGGCGCGACGCCGGTGAATGCGACGTCCGGCATTTCCGTCGGACGTCCGGCCAACGGGAAATCCTTCCGCAGCGGGAAATAAGGGAACCCTTCCCACATCAGGATCCGTTTGAGATTCGGATGCCCCGAGAAGCGGATGCCCATCATGTCGTAAACCTC
>DATLIO010000311.1:0-2774 GCA_035539355.1 Luteolibacter sp. | reverse complement strand
ACTCCGGAGCAAGGGGTGGACGCGGAATGGGTGAAAGGTCAAGGAACCTCGGGCAGCGTGATCGTCCTTCAGGGCGTCAGCGCGATTCCTGACGCCCTTGATTTCTCCGAAACCGCTTCCTTTCAGGGCCGGTCGGAATCCAGTTCAACCGCTGGAGCCGCCGAAGTGAAACCCGCGCGATGAACCGACGTTCCGGATTACGGCTTCTGGCAGGTTTGTTTCTGGGCGGCGTCGGATTCGCCGCGGCTCAGGACGATCCGGGCAAGGCCGTGGTCGGGAAGGTGAAGGTCACGGTTTACTATGCGACCAATGGCGACCCCGCTGCCGCAGGGCCCCGTTTCAAAGAGATTCCGAAAGAGATCGAATCGAGCCTGCGCGATTCGGCGCGGCTGGATTTCAAGAGCTACCGGCTTCTCGGGGAAGATGTGCAGCCGCTTTTCCGCAGTTACGAAAACTGGGCGCAACCGCTCAAGCCATCCGACGAGGTTCTCGTGCGTTTCGAAGCGAAGAGCCGTCCTTCCGAGGAATCGATGAAGCTCGATCTGGAGCTCTGGTTCAGCCGGAAGAAAATCCTGAAAACCGATGCGTCGTTGGAAAGGGGCAAGCCTTTGCATGTTCTCGGTCCCGAGTGGCGCGGTGGCCGGCTCATTCTCTCGGTAGCACTTGCGTCCGGCTGAAAGCCGGACTCATAGTATGACCATGAAATTTGTCGTGGGCTGTTGGCTGGCTTTGGCGGGAGTGCTTTCCGCCGCAAATCTCTCGTTCACGGAAGTGAAGAAGGAGATCAAGATGGGGTTGGAGGACACGAAGGGGACCGTCGACTATCCTTTCAAAAACGAATCCGGCAAACCGATCACGATCAAGGAGGCGAAAGGCTTCTGTTCCTGCACGTCCGTCCAGATTTCCGGAGGGAAGACTTTCTACAAGCCCGGCGAGTCCGGAGTGATCCGTGTCAATCTCGACATGGGCAACGAAACCGGAACCGTGGAGAAAGCGGTCGGTATTTTCCTCGAAGGGGATGCCGAGGCCAATCCGTCACAGCAACTCACGGTCGTCATTCACATTCCGGTCCTGGTGGAGATCGAACCGAAATCGGTGAAGTGGGCGATCGGTGATGCGAAGGAGCCGAAGACCATCCGTCTGAAGATGAAGGCGGAACAACCGATTCATATCAAATCGGTCTCCACCTCCACTGAGAATTTCACGCAGGAGCTGAAGGTGCTCGAAGACGGGCGCGACTACGAACTGGTGGTGACCCCGAAGAGCACCGAAGCCAACGCGCTGACGATTTTCCGTCTCGAAACGGACTGCACGATCAAGAACCACGGAACGCTGCAGGTGTTCGGCGTGGTTTCCAAAGGACCGAAACGTTGATGAACGCGATCGCACAGCTTGCGGTGATCGGCGTGATTTCAGCGGCCGCCGCGGGAGGAACTTATCTGATCAAAGGTCCGCCGGCGCGAATCTTGGTCTGTGATCCGGCGACGCTGCTGCCCGGTGAAATCTGTCTGGAGCAGGTGGTCGAGCCGGTCGTGTGGATCGACGCCCGTCCGCGGAAGGATTGGGAAAAGAACGGGCTTCCGGGGTCGATCCTGTGGAATCTGGATTCCACGGAAGACGCGCAGGCGTTCGAAGCGGAAGCGATGGTGAAGATTCTGGAGAATCCGAAAGTGGTCGTTTACTGCTCGAACGAGGATTGCGGAGTGAGCAAGCAGGTGGCGGATCGCGTCCGTGCGCTGGATCCTTCGTTCGATGTGAAGGCTCTCCGAGGCGGCTGGCAGGCGCTGCGGGACTCGGGAAGAATCAAGGATTCCAGCGGAACTCCTTGATGTCGATCGCCTCGAGGAACGGCATCGCCGGGTCTTCCTTGGTGTTCCATTGAAGGGTCAGCCGTGCCGGACGGGCCTGGCCATAACGGAAACCGGAAGAGTCATCGGTCAGCATTTCACCGATCTTCGAGATCTTGGTGAAGTAGGCGCTGGCGATCTCCTTTTCGTTGTCGCGGGGCAGGAGTTTCAGCCAGAGCTTTTGTTCGTGATTGGGGAGCTTCTGATCGGAGGTCGTCTTGGCGACGGCGGAGATCACCACCTGAACGGTCATTGTCTGATCGGAAGGGGCGGCGGCGAACCGGGAAAGACGGCCGCCGTAGCTGTCGAGAAACGGATCCACGATGACCTTGGGCGGATTTTCGCCGCGGGCGCGGAGCAGGATCAGATAAGGGGCGAATTTTCCGTCGGGTTTCTGGAGGTCGACATTGTAATAGATGTCGGTGAAATTCTCAGCACGGTTGGTTTCCTGGATGTCCGGAGACACCCGTGGATCGGCGGGAAATGGAGCGGCGAGAACGCTTGCCTGCAGATCCTTTTCGTTGAGGGATGTCTCGATCAGCGGGAGCCGGTCGGCGAGGGTTTTTGCGGACAGGAATTTATCGAGGACTTCCATGGCTGCGACGCCCGCCTGGATTTTGGTGGGCGGGAGATCCGCCGCAGGCGGAGCGCTTTTAGGAGCGGACGAGGCGATCGAGCGCGGCGGCGGAAGGTCCCCGGGTTTGGGAATGGGAACCTGAGGCAGGATTTCGACGATTTTGTTCGGCGCCGACTTTTCGTTCCCTTTCGGAGATCCTCTCAGATAGCTCGCGAGTCCGAAGGCCACCCCTGCCATGACGGCGAGGACGGCGAGGCTGATCAGCACCCGTTGCCACCCGTAGGAACGGTTGCCCCGGGGAGGCGAGGGGTGCCGGTATTCCGAAGGGGGCCGGGCCAGTTGTTCGGAAA
>DATLIO010000310.1:0-1976 GCA_035539355.1 Luteolibacter sp. | reverse complement strand
CTATCAGATCAACGAGAGCTGGGCGTTCCAGGCCGCCGGGCGATACCAGTATATGGACGACTTCGATCTCGGCGCGAACGGCTCGTCGGCGAACCTTTCGTTCGACTCGGCTTTCATCCTCTCATTCGGGATGCTGCACTCGTTCTGACCGGGACTTCGCCGCCAGCGGCGTGATGTCAGGTCATCGACGGGCATTTCTCATCCAGGAACAGCCCTCCGGCGACGAGGGGCTGTACCGCGTCCGCAAGTTGCTCGGCGGTGATCGGGCGGGTGCGGCTCCATTCAAGAACGGTGCCGCAGATGGCCCAGGAGGCTGCGGTGGCACGCAACTCCGCATCAGTACGGGAGGTAGTTTTGGCGCTGTGTTCCAATCCCGTCAGCAGGAAGGACCTCACCACGCCGCGGACGGCAGTTTCCACCAGCGGCTCGAAAAGACCCCGGTGAGCCGCGCAACCGCCACCCACATTGCCGAAAAAATCGCTGACCGCGAGGATCAGCTGCCGGAGGGCAGCGGGACACCCCCCGGAAGAACCTGCCATCCGGGTCTCGAGCAGATTGCGGAACTTGTCTTCGATCAGGGCTTCGAGCAGGGCGAACTTGTCCTTGTAATGAAGGTAGATCGTTCCTCGGTTGAGGGTCGACCGCTCGGCGATGTCCTGCATGGAAATCGCCTCGAACCCCTTCTCCGCCAACAGGTCCTGCAGCGCTTGGAACAGCAGCGCACGGGTCCGCTTCACGCGTGGATCGAGTTCCCGGCCTTCTTGCATCGGCCGAAAGAATAGCCGAGGCCCCCCGAAAGGCAACAAAGGTCGCCAAATAGACAATTGTTCAATTTCTCGGTTGCGCGGGTCTTGATTGGGTTTAATGAACAAGTGTCGTTTAGCGAACAAAGGTTCAAATACTAGCCACTACCTGCTCCATCATGAAACTGCTCCACATCGATTCCAGCATCACGGGTAACGCCTCCGTGAGTCGCCTGTTGACCGCGGAACTCGTTCAAAATCAGAAATCCTTACACCCTGGGCTGGAGGTCGTTTACCGCGACTTGGCGGGGACTCCGCTCCAGCACCTTTCGGCAAATCACCTTGCGGCAGCGCATGGCGGCGACGGTGCCGGGGCAGACCTGTCGGAGGGTGCGGCCGTTCTTGAGGAGTTCCTGGCCGCGGACATCGTGGTGATCGGCGCTCCGATGTACAATTTTTCCATCCCGACCCAGCTGAAGGCTTGGCTCGATCGTCTGGCGGTTCCGGGAAAGACCTTCCGGTATTCGGAAAACGGAGCCGAGGGCCTGGCGGGTGGCAAAAAGGTATGGATCGCCTCGTCCCGTGGGGCCTCGTTCACCCAGGCTCCCCTGGAAGCGCTCGATCACCAGGAAAGCTATCTTCAGGCGTTCCTGGGATTCCTCGGCATTACCGAAATCAAGGTCATCCGCGCGGAGAATCTGGGCCGGTCTGACCAGCGTGAAAAATCAATCGAAGCCGCTCGCGAGGAGATCGCAGCGCTGGTGGCCTGACACCTGACCGCGGACGTCATTTCATTTCCAACGGAATGACGCCGCGAAGCGCTTCAGCGACGACCGGGAATCGTCCACCTGACGGGTGACCTCGGCGTCGCCGGAGCGGAACATCGGCAGCATCCGGGCCACGACATAGAGCTCGGATCCGCGGCGGAAGCATTCGGCAACGGCCACGCATTCCAGATCCTCCTAACAGGCCGGGATCGAGGTCAATTACGGCAAATCTTCGAGGAATGCCGTGGCCGCTGATTCGTTTCTGCTTGTCTTTACCGAAGTTTCAGTAAATACTGAAAACAACGAAAGGAGACGCGATGGAACTGCCGGACACAATCGAAGGAATCGAGGTTTTCTATGATGGCCGCTGTGGAATGTGCTGCACTTTTCACGAGTGGGTCGCCCGTCAGCCGCGGGCGTTTCACATCGGGTTCATTCCCTACCAGTCGCCGGACGCGGAGCGGGT
>DATLIO010000309.1:0-3646 GCA_035539355.1 Luteolibacter sp. | reverse complement strand
CGAGAGATCCCAGATGAACGTCCGTGAGATCGATTTCTCGGCCGGCTCGAACTTGATCGGCAGCGATCCTTCCTCGGCGGCCTCCGGATCACCGTTGGCTCCGGGCCGGAAAACGCGGTAGGAAAGCGCGGCGCGCTTCAGTCCGAAATCATCGCTGATCTTGTAAACGAACGGGACCTTCGCTCCGGTGATCACCGTGATCGTCTCCTTCTTCGGCTGGCTCAGAACCACCGTCGGCACCCGATCCCGGAAAATTTCGACCCGGTAAACCGGATCGTTCGCGGAAGCCTCGCCCGCCGCGCTCGTCAGATGCACGGACATGGATTTCCATCCGCTTTCCGGAACCGAGAGTTCTTCCTTCAGAACCAATCCATCTCCGGCGACCTTCAACGGCATCATCCCTTCGACGCCTTTGATCTCAAGTTGCGCCGATTGCAACTGCTCGGACGCCGCCGCCTCGATCCGCAGTTTCGATCCTTCCAGCAATCTCAGGCTTGCCGGAGACATCGGGGTCTCGGGCAGACCGGTGTGTTTCGGATAAATCTGCGTGAACTTGATGTCCTTCAGCGAAGGAGGAATCCGGACGCCGACCTTGTGATCCGCGCCGACACCGTCATGCAGTTCGAAACGGTAGCCGAATCCCTCCCGCACGTTCTTCACCGCATATTGGAAAAGCCCCTGCTCCGTCCGCGATGGCGTAACAGGGATCGTCTCACTACTACCCGTGCCGTAGGTCACGACCAACCGGCCGGAAGGCGGGATCACCCCTTCGGCCTTGGCGGAAAGCAACGCGTCGGCTCCGGCGATGACGACGAGATCGCCCGAGACATCGATCACTTTCGTCTCATCCGGAAAGGCCGTTTTCGAAAGCAGGATCCGGCTCACCAGCAGCGGCGAGAATGGCATCGCGACCACGAACGCCGTCACTGCAAGGACAACCGCCCCGGCCATCCATTTCAAAAGCCGTTTCAACTTCGCGGAGCTGACGACCGTCGCGGCGAGATCCTCTTTCTCCACTTCGCGCGCCGTCTCCGCGAGGAGCGATTCCACAAGCGGCCGCGAACCCGCGGGATACTCCGATTTCCCTTCCGAGAACTCGACCGCGGAAATCAATGATGTCCTGAACTTCGGGACAGCACGCTCGACGAGCAAAGCCGCTTTCCTGCGGTCAAGCCGGGCGCGGAAAGGAACGATCACGAAGAACCACAGCAAGGCCAGCACGGCGATCCCATCGAGGATCAAAAGCACCGCGCGGAGATTCCACGAAAGTTCAAGCCACCGGTCCACCGCAGCCTGGAACAGCCACGCGAGCGAAAGGATGATCACGAGCCTCACCGGGAACTCGGCCATCCGGACCGAAAGATGACGCCTCCGCACCGCGTCGAGCGTTCGGCCCAGCGCGGTCGGCAATTCAGGATTTCGGCGTGGATCGCTCATATCATTTCAACCGGCTCAACCTTCTGACAATCCATTCGAGGAACAGGAACCCCAGCAAGGCGGTCAGGAACCAGCCGTTGTGGAAAAGCTCAAGCCGCTTGAAGGTGGCGACCGTCGCACTCTTCGACGCGATCTTCTCGGGGAGGTCGGCCAGATTCTCCTCGCGGAAAAATTGACCGCCCGAAATCTCGGCCATCGACTTGAGCAGCTTTTCATCAAGGGCGGTCTGGGTGCGCTCCGGCCGGGCGTCGATGACTTCGAACTTCACGACACCTTCGGGATCGCGGGTCGTGGTGTAACTGTAGACACCCGGAACACTCGCCACGAACTCGCCACGGAAAGCATTGCGCTCGACCGCGTGCAGGTCGAACGGCTGTTCGTCGGTTTTCCCATCCGGAGTTTCCAGCTTCATCGTGCCCTCGAGGGTCGGAACGATGAGCGGCTCATACCCTTCGGTGTAGGCGTTGCCCGCAACCACCACCGTATCGCCGACCGCATACTGCTTGCGCTCGGACTTGAGCTGCGTGAGCGAGGAAGCGCCTTCGAGAAGCTGCAGCGCGAGCGTCTGCATGATCTGGCCCCAGAGGATCGAATAGTATTTTTCGCCCGTCCGGCTGCGCCAACGGTAGGTCTCGTCCGTGCCGAAATAAACGCTCTTTCCGGAGCCGAATCCCTGCATCGCGAAAACCGGAAGCATGCCATAACGGCCGGAGCGTTCCGGACGAGGATCGACAAGCAACACCTCCGCGCCCGGCTTCACGCGTGAGATCGGCGCGGTCCAGCGCACACCCGGGAACGCTTCCCAGATGCGGCGGTTCTCCTCGGGATCGGGATCCATCTGGAGATACGGCGAATTCTCCCCGAGCCTGCTGAGCTGCAGTTGGAACGGATCCGGCTCGCGGCGGCTGGCGACTTCCTTGGTCACCAACGCATCCGGAACGATCGGCAGCAACGCTTCGAGCGGTGTGCCGGCATAGGCGGTCGGGTTGAAATTGGGACCGCTCAGGAAAATGATGCCGCCACCGGCCTGCACCCATTCGGCGATGATCCGCATCTTCTCCTCACCCAGATCCTCGGGATCGACATCGCCGAGGATGATGACCTGGGATTGGAAATAGGCTTCACGCGATTCCGGCAACGCGGGCAGGAACGGCGAGTTCTCGATCTGATCGAGGCCCGGTTCGCCATCGATCATCACGCACTTCACTTCGAGACGTGGATCACGCTGGAGATAATCCAGCAGATAACGGAAATCCCAGCGGGGTTCCTGCTCGATGAGCAGCACGTTGAATTTCTTGTCCGTCACCCGCACCGTGGCGGCGGCGGCGTTGTTCTCCTTGCCGGACTCATCCTTCATCACCGGCACCGAAACCTCGACCTTCACCTCACCGGCGGCCTGCGGTTCATATTGGAAAACCACCGTCTGGTCGCGATCGCCACCCACCGTGATTTCCTTTTCCGCGACCACCGCACCGTTTTCGGAAAGCTTCGCGACCACCGTGGTTTCCTCGACGCCCTGGGACGAAATCTTCGCGCGGACCTCGAGCTTCTCCTTCACGAACGCGAGTTTCTGCGTCGCGACCTCGCGCACCATCAGATCGCGCGGTGAAGTCACCCCGACACCATAGATGAAAAGCGGCACGCCCTGTTCCTTCGCGATCTGCGCGGCTTCGATCGGCGATGATCCGCTGTTGTTCGCTCCATCGGTGACCAGCAGGATGCCGCCGACCGGTTGCGGACGAGGTTCCTGAAGAACCTGGCGGATCGCTTCACCAACCGCAGTCGAGGTTTCCTCCGCTTTGAATTCGTTGAAAATCCGCACCGCGTCCTCGGCTTTGAATGCCTGGTCCGTCGCCAGCGGGATCCGCACCGTGTTGCGGCCGAACTGCTGGAAATCCAGATCCGCCTGGGCGGAAAGTTTCGACCAGAGATCGATCTTCTTGTTGGAAGCGATGCCTTTCAACAGATCGACACGTGAAAGTCCGTCGCTTCCGCCGTTTCGGCCCATCGCCGTTTCGGCGCGCTTGCGGTCATCATCGCGCTCGCGCCGATCCTGGAACTTCATGCTTTCCGACGCGTCGACGAGCACGGCGAGAGGCTGCCTGACAGGATTGTTCAGCGTCAGGTTGAGCACCGGCTTCGCCAGCAGAAGGACCAGCACCGCCGCGGCCAGCACCCGGAACGCGATCATCACGATCCTGCGCCACTT
>DATLIO010000308.1:0-2410 GCA_035539355.1 Luteolibacter sp. | reverse complement strand
ATTGAACGGATCCATCGCCGCCCGGGTGACCAAGGTGTCGACGATGCTGTCGCCGGGAGTCGGATAGGTTTCCAGCGGCCGGGGAAAGGCGGCGAATTGATCGGTGCCGTTGCGGAGATCTGGATAGGCCGGTTCCACGCCAGCCCCGAAGAGCGGGAGGGCGAGCAGGAAAAAGAGAAAAGTCGCGAACCGGGTCATGCCGGAATGAGACTGGCGGGACCGGAAGGGGGTGTCAAAAGGACTCGATCCGCGAAGGGGCGATTGTGAATCGAGAGGAGAACGCCCGGCCGGTCAAAGGGGCGTCCCAGCCGGACTGAAAGTTGCCCCGAAATGATTTCGGGGCATCACAGCCCGACAAAGGGACATCACAGCGGGTTATCGGGGCATCACAGTCGGTTGGCGGGGCGTCCCAGCGGGTTATCGGGGCGTCCCAGTTGGTTATCGGGGCATCCCAGCCAGCAATCGGGGCGTCACAACCGGATAAAGGGGTGCCCCGAAATGATTTCGGGGCGGACTGATTTGATATCGGGGCGGCCTAGTTTGATCGTGGGGCGTTCCATCCGGACAGTGAGGCGTCGTCCAGCCGAGGATCGCCAGCTCAGGGAAGCCTGACCTCTTCCAGCCATTTCTCCCGCTGGAACCAGGTTTCCTGCCGCTTGGCGTATTGCCGGGTGGCGATGGTGATGAGCTCGCGGCAGGCGGGCAGATCGATTTCCCCGGCAAGCAACGCGCGGATTTCCTTCACGCCGATGGCTTTGTCGAACGTGATGGATGCGTTGGAAAGATTCCGGACTTCATCGATGGCTCCGCCGGAAAGCATGAGATCGGTGCGCCTGGCGATCCGGGCATGGAGATCCGGGCGGGTGCGGCGGATGACGAAGCCGCGGAGTTCCGCTTCACGGGCGGCGGCCGCGGATTCCCAGTTGTCGCGGATCGTGGAGGCTTTCCCGCCGGTGAGCAGGCAGATTTCCAGCGCCCGGGAAACATAGCGGCGGTTTTCCAACGCGGTGCGTGATGCTTCCAGCGGATCGAGCTCGCGAAGTTGCGCGATGAGATCTTCCAGACTTCGGGAATCCAGTTCCGCACGGAGTTCCGCGTCGCTCGTGGGAACCGGCGATGCGCCGTGCGTGAGGAATTTCAGATAGAGTCCCGAACCTCCGGTGACGACCGGCGTTTTCCCGCGGGACTGGATTTCCGCGATGACCGGAGTGGCGAGCTCCACGTAAGCCTGCGCGTCGTTTTTCACCGACGGATCGAGCACCCCGAAGAGATGATGGGGAACCTGCGCGAACTCTTCGGACGAAGGAGCCGCACTGAGGATTTCAAGGCCGCGGTAAAGTTGGAACGCGTCGGCGTTGACGATCTCGCCGTTGTTCTTCAGCGCGAAGTCGATGGCAAAGGCGGATTTGCCGGATGCCGTGGGACCGCAGATGAAGACGGCTTTTTCAAACATCGATGTGACGGAGGATCAGAACGGGAACTTGCCGCCCGGGAATTTGCCGCCGCCCATGCCTTTCATCATGTCGCCGAGGCCGCCGGAGCCGCCCATCTGCTTCATCATGTTCTTCATCTTGGACGGGGACCTCATCATCTTCCGCATCTCGCCGAATTGTTTGATGAGCTGGTTCACCTCCATGAGCGTGGTGCCGGAACCGGCGGCGATGCGCTGGCGGCGGGAGCCCTTGATGATTTCCGGATGGCTGCGTTCGTAAGGCGTCATCGAAAGGACGATGGCCTCGGTGCGGTTCATCTTCTTGTTGTTGAAGGCGTCCGCAGGGAGCTGCTTCTTGATCTTGCTGAAGCCGGGAAGCATGCCCATCAGGCCTTCGAGAGGGCCGAGGTTGCGGATCATCTTCATCTGATCGAGGAAGTCGGTGAAATCGAATTTTCCTTCCTGCATGCGCTTCATCGAGCGCATCGCGTCTTCCTCGTTCACGTTGGCGGCGACCTGCTCGACCATGCCGACGATGTCGCCTTTGCCGAGGATGCGGTCGGCCATGCGGTTCGGATGGAATTCGAAAAGCTGGTCGAGCTTCTCGCCTTCACCGGCGAACTTGATCGGCTTGCCGGTGACGGCGCGCATCGAGAGTGCGGCGCCACCACGGGAGTCACCGTCGAGTTTGGTCAGGATGATGCCGGTGATGCCGACGGCGTTGTCGAAATGCGTCGCGACCGAAACCGCCTGCTGGCCGGTGGCGGCATCGGCGACGAGCAAGGTTTCCTTCGGGTTGAGGAAAGCGTGGAGGCGCTTGAGTTCCTCGACGAGACGTTCGTCGATTTCCTGACGGCCGGCGGTGTCGAAGATGACGACGGTGCCGTTCTGGTTCTCGGCCCAGGCGAGCGCGTCCTTGGCGACCTTGACGACGTCTTTCTCCGAGGCGTCCGGCGTGTAGATCGGGACGTCGATCTG
>DATLIO010000307.1:0-1761 GCA_035539355.1 Luteolibacter sp. | reverse complement strand
CGACTATGTGATCGATTCGTTCAACGCGAACAAGCGGTTCGACCAATTCACGATCGAACAACTTGCGGGTGACCTGCTTCGCGATGCGACCGACGAACAGCGGATCGCGACCGGCTTTCTGCGGCTCAACCTGATGACTCGCGAAGGTGGCGCGCAGCCGAAGGAATACATGGCGAAATCGATGGGCGACCGTGTGCGTGCCGTCGGCGCTGCATGGCTCGGTCTGACGACCGGATGCGCGGAGTGCCACGACCACAAGTTCGACCCGGTCACCGCGAAGGATTTCTATGCCCTCGGAGCCTTCTTTTCCGATGTGAGACAGTGGGGTGTCTATGCGGATTACGGATACACACCGAACAAGGATCTGAAGGGGGTGAACAACGACTGGCCGTTTCCTCCGGAGATCCAGACGAAGAACGCGGCGTTGCTGAAGCGAATGGAAGTGTTGGGGGATCGGGCCGCGGTGGTGATCGCTGAAACTCCGGTGGATGGAGATCCGGAACCATGGATCGGGCGGATGAAAACATTCCTCACTGCGAATCCGACCGGCTGGAAAGGACTCACTTCCCCCAAGGTTTCGGTGAAATCAGGAAGCGCCACGCGTGTGCTTCCGGATGGTTCCGTCCTCGTCACGGGCGAACCGAAAAAGGGTGAAGTCATCACACTCCGGTTTCCCGTTTCGGGAGAGATCTCGGCGCTCCGCCTGGAAGTGCTGCCGAATGAGGAGAACGGCGGGAAAGTGGGGCGTCAACCGGACGGAAAGTTCGCGGTGACTCCGAAGTTTGCCATCGGGAAAGCTCCGTTGAAGATTGCTTATGCGCAGGCGGATCGGAGGACGCCGCACAAGTATGCCAAT
Source organism: Luteolibacter sp. (assembly GCA_035539355.1). Taxonomy (GTDB): domain Bacteria; phylum Verrucomicrobiota; class Verrucomicrobiia; order Verrucomicrobiales; family Akkermansiaceae; genus Luteolibacter. Next base: position 905 of record DATLIO010000307.1, on the reverse strand, counting down.
GGATCGCATGATCCGAAGCTTGAGGCCGAATGGCGTTCGGCGCCGGCGCTGTGGGAGGAACCGCAGGATGCGGCGTCGCATCCGCAGACCGCGGTGTTCCAGTTGGGCGAGCCGCTGGATGCCCCGGAAGGTGCCATGTTGACCGTGACACTGGCGACCGCGGACATCGGCCAGATCAGGCTTTCGGTGACTCCGTTCGGGGATCCGGTTCCCGGTGAGAGCCATGCTTTGCGTGATGGGTTGAAGGATGCGATCCTTTCGTCCGCGCCAAACTCGGCGCAACAGAAGGAACGTGTCGCGGGATGGACGAGGGCGGCTTCGGGCGAATCACGTTTGCCTGAAACTTACAAGGCGCTGCGGGATGAGATCATCGGTTGCCGGGCGGGTTACGCGCATTCGGTGGTGGCGCAGACCTTGCCGGCGGACCAAGTGACTGCGGTGCATCTGCTGCCGCGCGGCGATTGGATGAACCCGGCTGAAGAAGTGAAGCCGGCGGTGCCCGGGTTCCTGCCGCAGGCCTCGGTGCCGGAGAAAGACCGTCTGACGCGGCTTGATCTCGCGAAGTGGATCGTCGCGGATGAAAATCCACTGACCGCGCGGCAGTTCGTGAACCGGCTTTGGAAACAATTTTTCGGACGAGGGTTGTCGGGGGTGCTGGATGACATCGGCAACCAGGGCGAATGGCCTTCGAATCCGGCGTTGTTGGATTGGCTCGCGGCCGAGTTCCGTGATTCGGGCTGGGATGTGAAGCACGTCGTGAAGTTGATCGTCACGAGTGAAACGTATCGCCGGCAATCGGCTTCGAGACCCGACCTCCTCGAAAAGGATCCGGCGAACCGTCTGCTTGCGGCGCAGTCGCCGCGGCGGCTCGATGCCGAGTTCGTCCGCGACAACATCCTTTCGAT
>DATLIO010000306.1:0-6634 GCA_035539355.1 Luteolibacter sp. | reverse complement strand
CATCTCGTGCGTCGGCTGCGTCTGGCTCGTCGAGAAACTTTTCCTGCGCCATCCCGGTGCCATCGAAGCATCCGCCCATCCGGCCACCGGAAATCTCCACCTCCGCTGGACCGCAGGAGAGACCGATCTCGTTCCGTTCGCCAACGAACTCGCTTCCTTCGGCTACACGCTCACGCCGCTCCGCGAAAAATCCGACAGTGAAACACGCCGCCTCGCGGTGAAACTCGGCCTGTGCGCCGCATTCGCCCTCAACGCGATGGCCTTCACCCTGCCGCGCTACACCGGCATGCCGGACAGCTTTTCCTTCGCACCGATCTTCCAGCTCATCGCCTTCCTTTCGGCGATGCTTTCGATGCTCACCGGCGGCACCTATTTCATCCAACGCGCATGGAAAGCCGTCCGGCACGGCATCCTGCACATCGACCTGCCGATCGCGCTCGGCGTGATCCTCGCCTTCATCGGTTCCATCGCCGGCTGGGTCATGAACATCGAAGGGCTCCTCTACTTCGATTTCGTTTCAACGTTCATCTTCCTCATGCTCGCCGGCCGCTGGCTCCAGCAGGCCGCCATCGAGAAAAACCGCAACCGTCTCCAACGCCAGCGCCCCGTTCCGGAATCGGTCGTCTCGCTTGACCACGCCGATCCCATCCCGCTTTCGGAAATCACCGCCGGCCTCCGCTTCGAACTCACTCCCGGCCAATCCGTTCCCGTCACTTCGATCCTCAATCGCGGTTCCGCCGATTTCTCGCTCGAATGGATCAACGGCGAAGCGGATCCGCACACCTTTTCCGCCGGACGCCGCCTGCCCGCCGGAGCCATCCATCTCGGCTCCGCTCCGGTCACACTCACCGCCGAGGAAACATGGGACGACTCGCTGCTTTCACGGCTCACCGGCGCGCGGCGTGAAACGGTCCGGGTTCCCGCCCTTGAAAAACTGCTCCGCGTTTATCTCATCGCCGTCCTCATCGCCGGAGCCGCGGGATTTTACTGGTGGAGCCGGCATGGCACCATCGCCGAAGCGCTGCAGGTGATGATCTCCGTCTTCGTCGTCTCATGCCCTTGCGCGCTCGGCGTCGCCTTGCCTTTCGCCGACGAACTCTGCGGCTCGATCATGGAACGCGCCGGAGTGTTCATCCGAGAATCCTTGGTCTGGTCCCGCCTGAAATCGATCCGCACCATCTTCTTCGACAAGACCGGCACGCTCACGCTGGAGCGTCCGAGCCTCGCGAACCCGGAAGTGATCACAACCCTCGCGCCCGAAGGACGTCTCGCGCTCGCGCGGCTCACCGCCGGTTCTCTCCATCCCGTTTCCCGCTCGCTCCTCGAAGCGCTCGGCCATGAAGGCCAGCAGCTTCTCCGCGAAAACGGCTCCGCCGAGATCCACGACATCCCCGGCATCGGCCGCCACTTCTTCACCGACGACGCCGTCTGGTATCTCGGCCGGCCCGGTTGGCTTGACGCCCCCGCAACCCGGACGCCCGGTGGACATGATGCCGAACTCCGCAAAAATGACCGGATCATCGCTCATTTCCGGTTCCTTGAATCGCTCCGTCCCGATGCCGCGGCCGCCCTCGAAGCCCTCCGGAAAAACCATCGTCTCATCATCCTTTCCGGCGATCGCTTCGAAAAAGTCGCCCACACCGCCTCGCTTCTCCAGATCCCGACCGAAGACGCCTATGCCAGCCTCTCACCCTTTGAAAAGGAAGACATCGTCCGCCGCATCGACCGTCACGACTCCCTCTACCTCGGCGACGGTGCCAACGACTCCCTCGCCTTCAACGCCGCCTGGACCACCGGAACCCCGGTCGTCGACCGCAGCCTCCTCGAATCCAAAGCCGACTTCTACTTCCTCGGCCACGGACTGCGCTTCCTGCCAACGCTGCTCTCGCTCGCGAAACGCCGCCGGAGCGTCGTCCGGGGAGCTTTCGCCTTCGCCCTCCTCTACAACCTCTGCGCCGTCGCCGCCGCCCTCACCGGCCATATGAATCCGCTCGTCGCGGCCATCATCATGCCCCTCAGCTCCGCAATTTCCCTTGCCATCGTCACCACCGGCCTCCGCCGGAAATTCAACCACACTCCCAGAGTTGCCCATTTCAAATCTTCACGATATCCTTCCGCAAATTCATCCCACTCCGGCGGAAATGACCCACGATCCCAACGAGTTCGAACACGCGCTGTTTGAAAAACTGCGGCGCTCGGAACTCTTTGTCACCTACCAGAACGCGTTCCGCAGCGCCACCGGCCTGCCGCTCAGGCTCGTGGACAACGACACCGGCGCGTGGTGTCTCGATGAAGAAACGACCAACCGCAGTCCGTTCTGCGAAAAGCTCAATCTCTGCAAAACCTCGTGCCCCGCATGCATCTCGGTGAACCAGCTCCTGATGAGCGAAGCCGCGGTCAGCGGACCGACCACATGCCACTGCTTCGCCGGCATGTCCGCTTCCGCGGTTCCGATCAAAGCGGAAAACAAGGTCATCGGATTTCTCAAGACCGGGCAGGTCTTCCACACCATCCCTGATGAAACGACCTTCGATGAGGTCGCGAAAACCCTTTCGCGCCAGGGTCTCTCCAAATCCCAGGCCGAAGCCCTCCGCGAGGCCTACCAGCAGACCCGCTACGTCGAGCCCGAGCGTTATCAAAGCATGATCACCCTGCTTGCGACCTTCGCCGACCAGCTCGGCAAGCACGCGGAGAAACTCGCGACCATCAGCGAGAACAGCGACCCCGCACCGATCGCCCGCGCGAAGAAATTCATCGAAGCCACGCTCGCCGATCCGTTGCCGCTTTCACTCGTCGCCCGGCAAGCGGCTCTCAGCGAATCGCATTTCTGCCGGCTCTTCAAAGAAACGACCGGCCTCACGCTGACCGACTACATCAACCGCCGCCGCATCGAATGGGCGAAACGCGAGCTCCTCAAACCCGAAGTCCGCGTTTCCGAAATCGCGTTCCAGATCGGCTACCAGTCGCTCTCGCAATTCAACCGCAGCTTCGCCCGCTTCACCGGCAACTCGCCCACGAACTTCCGCCGCGAGGAACTCGCCCGCGCGGCTTCCTGATTCAGGAAGCGATCGCCGCCATCACCTTCTCCACCGTCAGCTCGTTCTGGCACCGGAGATCCATCGGGCACTTCTCCAGAAAACACGGCGCGCATTCGACATGCCGTCTCGCGATCCCGTGCTTGCGGCCCAGCGGCCTGCGCCAGTTCGGATCGCCCGGACCGAAAAGCGTCACGCACGTTCCACCCGCGAACGCCGCCACATGGGGCAGCGAACTCTCCGCGGAAACAACGAGCTCATGCGCCGCGAAAATCTCCAGCGCCCCCGCCAGAGGACGCGCTTCGAGAAATCTCGCCGCGTCACCCAGCTTCGCCGCCAACGTTTTTCCACGATCCCTCCCACGATCCAATCCCGCGACCGTCACTTTCCTGCCATCGGCGATCAACCTCCTCGCGAGTTCCTCCCATCGCTCGATCGGCCACTCATAAGTCACCCCGAAATCCGAATCCGGCGAAAGCATCACCGTTCCTTCCACCGGTTCGACCCCGGTTTCCAGCGGCGCGAAAAACTCCGGCTTCGCCGTCGGGATCCCCAGCTTCTCCACCAACGACAAATAAAACCTGACCCGATGCTCAACCGGTCCCGGCTCAGCGGTGTTCTCCACCGGATGCGTCAGCGCTTTCCTCAATTCCCGCGAAGCCGGACCCAGCCGCTTCACGATGTCCGCTTTCGCCACCGCTTCCGCTCCCGTTCCGTTTTCCCAAAGGATCGCGGCGCTCCATCTGCCCCCGATCCGCATCGCCAGTTCCCTGACCTTTGCCTTTGGCGAAAAATCGATCACGCGTTCACCGACGATCCTTTCCCAGAACAACCGCTGCCTTTCCTCGCAGATCACGCCGACGCTCATCCCCGTCGCCATCAATGCCCGCACCGCAGGCACGGAAAAACACGCCTCATCCCAACGCACCGGGGCCGCCACCAGCATCTCGCCTTCACTCACTCCCCGAAAACCTACGCGCTGCGCGTTTTCCGGAAAGTCAGAAAAATTTCCGCCGCCTGTCACAAACCGGCCCCCTGCCTCGTCAGCATGGGTGTATGAACACTCAAACGAATCCCACCGCCCGCATCGAACATTGGAAAGCCGCGCCGGAGGCCATGAAAGCCATGCTCGCCCTCGAAACCGCCGTCCGCGCGTCGGGCATCGAGCCGAAACTGCTCGAACTCATCAAACTCCGCGCCTCGCAGATCAACGGCTGCGCCTACTGCATCGACATGCATTTCAACGACGCCGTCAAAAGCGGCGAATCGCTCCAACGCCTGAACCTGCTTCCCGTCTGGAGCGAAACGCCGTATCTCTACACCGCCGCCGAACGCGCCGTGCTCCGTTGGACCGAATCCCTCACCCACCTGCCCGGCCATCACGTGAGCGACGAGGATTTCGCGGAAATCAGCGCTCATTTCAACGAAGCGGAGATCACCCGCATCACCCTCGCCATCGCCACCATCAACGCCTGGAACCGGTTCGGCACGAGCTTCCGCCTGCCGGTCGCCGCCGCCAACCCGATCGCAGCCTGATCCGAAGAACCATGTCATCCGTCCACGACCACCGGCCGCTACTTTTCGGCATCGCCTACCGCATGCTCGGCCGTGTGACCGAGGCGGAGGACATGGTTCAGGAAACCTACCTGCGTTTCCACCAGCAGGACGCGGTCACGATCCTGAATCCCAAAGCGTGGCTGACCACCGCGATCACCCGGCTTTGCATCGACCAGCTCCGTTCCGCCCGCCGTCAGCGGGAGGAATACGTCGGCCCATGGTTGCCGGAGCCGCTTCTTGAGGAAACCACTGAAGATCTCGCCGACACGCTCGGCATGGCCTTCATGCTCATGCTGGAGAAATTGTCTCCGGTCGACCGCGCCGTCTTTCTGCTCCGCGAAGCCTTCGGCCACGACTACCCGGCCATTTCCGAAATCGTCGGGAAATCCGAAGCCTCCTGCCGCCAGATCGTCACCCGCGCCAAAGCCAAACTCGGCCGGCAACCGGCACAACCACCGACCGCCACCGAGGAGGCCGAGCGCTTGGTGAAGGAATTTCTCGCCGCCGCCCAGTCCGGCGAACTTTCCGATCTCCTCGCCCTCCTGACCGATGACGCCGTCCTTTACAGCGACGGCGGCGGAAAAGTCCGCGCCGCCCTGCTCCCGATCTACGGACCGGACAAGATCAGCCGCATGCTCATCGGCCTGCGCCGCTTCCGCTCGGACGACCCCGGCTCGGCCCGGTTCGTCGCCATCAACGGCAGCCCCGGCGTCATCACCCGGAACGCCGACGGCAGCCTCAGCGTCATGACCTTCGCCTTCGAAGCCGGCCGCGTGAAAGCCGTCTACGTCGTCCGGAATCCGGACAAACTCACGGGGATCCGGATTTGAACCGATCGATCTCCCCCCATTCCGACCCTTTATTTTTCGTGCCAAGTCGTGTAAACCGTGCTTTCCATCCCCGCGCCCACGCCGCTTTTCCCGACCATGTCCACCGAGCTGACACGCAATTTCTCCATCATCGCCCACATCGACCACGGGAAAACCACGCTCTCGGACCGCCTGATGGGCGCCACGAACACGGTCGCCGAACGCGATGAAAAGGCGCAATTGCTTGATGCCATGGACCTTGAGCGTGAAAAGGGCATCACGATCAAATCCCACCCGGTCGCCATGGAATACAAGGCGAAGGACGGGAAAACCTACAAACTCAACCTTCTCGACACCCCGGGACACGTCGATTTCTCCTACGAAGTCGCCCGCTCCCTCGCCGCCTGCGAAGGCGCGATCCTGATGGTGGATGCCGCACAAGGCGTTGAAGCCCAGACGGTCGCCAACCTCCACCTCGCCCACGAGCAGAATCTGGTCATCATCCCGGTGCTCAACAAGATCGACCTGCCTGCCGCCGATGTCGCGAAATGCAGGAAGCAGCTTGAGGACATCCTCGCCATCCCCGGCGAAGACGCCATCCCCGCCTCCGCGAAGGCCGGCATCGGCATCGAGGACATCCTTGAAGCCATCGTCGAGCGGGTGCCCCCGCCAACGGAAAACCCGGACAAGCTCCTGCGCTGCTCCGTTTTCGATTCGATTTACGACACCTACCGCGGCGTCGTTTCCTATGTCCGGGTCTTCTCGGGCACAGTGAAGAAGGGCCAGCGGGTGAAGCTCTTCGCCACGAACAAGACCTATGAGGTCAAGGAAGTCGGCGTCTTCACCCCGAAGATGACCGCCCGCGAAAAGCTCGTGGCTGGCGACGTGGGCTACGTGATCGCCAACATGAAGTCCGCCGACGAGGCGAAGATTGGCGACACGCTCACCGATAACACCCACCCGTGGCCCGAGGCCTTGCCAGGCTACAAGGAGATCCAGCCGATGGTCTTCTCCGGCATCTACCCGGTCGAGTCCTCCGACTATGAGGCGCTCAAGACCGCTATGGGCAAGCTGCAGATCAACGACGCGGCCTTCACCTTCATGTCGGAAAGCTCCACCGCGCTCGGCTTCGGCTTCCGCTGCGGATTCCTCGGCCTGCTCCACATGGAGATCATCCAGGAGCGCCTGCGCCGCGAGTTCAATATGGACGTGATCTCGACCTACCCGTCGGTG
>DATLIO010000305.1:0-2828 GCA_035539355.1 Luteolibacter sp. | reverse complement strand
GGGTGTAGGTTGCCCAGTTGGTATTTGTGTGGGGTTTGCGGGTGTCCCCGCATTTCGCCGCTGCCTTGATCGCCTGCTTGTAGGTCATCCCGCGATACCGTTGGGCGGCGTTAACCGGAATGTTTTCCATCACCTCAAAGAGCCGCTCCACGTCCTCGCGGGAGATTGACGAAAGGAGGGTGTTTTTTCCGAGAACTTCCCGCAGCAGGCGGGCTGCCGGGTATGCTGCGATCTTGGATTTGAGGCTTCCGCCGCTGACCGCCTTGTCTCGTCCCTTGATCAGGTCGTCCACCGTGTAACCTTTCACCTCTTCAGCGAGGGGGGAATGGGAGTGGATACCACGGAAGATGGGATTTCTCTCCTTCACTGTATTCTGGGAAACGATGTCTCCGGAGCGCTGGAGGTACTCCAGATGAGCTTCGAATATCAGAGGGCGCAGGGCCCGAAATGCGGGACTTGTGACCGGGCAATTAATTTGCTGCCCCTCTAAGAACCGTTTGAGTTCATCAGTGCCGTCCGGCAGCTGGTGATCATCGAAGCCCTCTTCGTAGGCCGCAGCGTCGTATTCGACCGAGTCCGCTACCTCTCGTTTCTCGTGGTCCGGAAGGAAGCGGCCCTTGCTCATCATCCAACCTCTCATTTCTCCTTCCCTCGCGGCGAGATAGCGGGAGGCCAGTTCGAATGCTTCCGCTTTTGACAACGTCGTCAAAATCACCTTTTCCGCTCTCTGCTGAGGACAATGGCGAGCAGCCTTTTTCCTTTCAGTATCAAAGGTAGCAGCCCACCGAGCGCGTTCGAAAGCGATTTTGCGGCAGGCTTCCCGGTAATCGGAAGTTCCAAGCGCTTCACAGATCTTCTGCTTCCCAAATGCAGGGACGAGGTCTTTCGGGACCTTGATATTGGAAAACCAGCGGGAGCCGCGTTGCAGCAAACCTTGTTGGCGGGGCATGACGGATTGGTGTTCAAGTGTTACAGAGGAGTGCGACATTCCTCGATCGTAACCCTTGATAACCCGTGACTTCCACACCTTTAAGGTGTTGGAAAACCACTGGCGGACAGGGAGGGATTCGAACCCTCGGTACTGTTACCAGCACACACGCTTTCCAAGCGTGCTCATTCGACCACTCTGACACCTGCCCTAAGGAGTGGGCGCGCAAGCTAGGAACTCGGCAGGGGGTTGGCAACACCCATTTTTCACTTCTTCGAAATTGGGACCGTTCCGTCGTTTCCAACCCGGGCGAGAATCCAGAGGAGATCGGAGACGCGGTTGAAGAAAAGGCGGACGGGATCGCTGACGGATTCGCCGGTTTCGTGGAGGCGCCAGACTTCCCTTTCGGCGCGGCGGGCGGCGGCGCGGGCGAAATCGAGACCGGCCTTGGCCAGGGACCCTTCCGCGCCGGGACGGGCCCAGCCGGTGAATTTGACCCCGCGTTTCTCAAAATCCCTCGCGATGGACTGGAAATGATCGACGTCCGCCATCGTGAGCGAGCTTTTGAACGTTTCCGCGTAGCGGGCGACATCGTCCGGGACGCAGCCGAGCTCGCCCATCAGGCCGATCAATTTCGCCTGCAATTCGTCGATGATCGCGATGATTTCCGGATCGCCCCCCGCGGCGCGGGCGAGTCCGAGAGCGGAGTTGAACTCGTCTATGGCTCCCAGCGCGCCGATCCGGACGGAGGTTTTGGCGATGCGTTTTCCGAAAAGAAGATCGGTTTCCCCTGAATCGCCGCGGCCGGTGATGATGCTCATGGGCGGACCATAAAGAAGGTCGACGGGAAGTCGACCACCCTTAGAATCCCCCCCGTGAAGCTTGCGAAGCTCAACGGCGGCCCTGAAATCTTCCACACCATCCAGGGTGAGGGAGCGAGCGTCGGCGCGCCCGCGGTTTTCATCCGGGCATCGCTGTGCAACCTCCATTGTCACTGGTGCGATACGGACCATACGTGGAATTTCAAAGGCACGCCGTGGACGCATGAAAAGGACGACGTGCCGGGCTACGAAAAGCATGAGAAGGCGGACGTGATCGTGGAAATTTCCCCGGAGGAAGCGGCGGAGCGGATCCTCGCCTACCGTTGCGACCGGACGGTGATCACGGGCGGCGAACCGCTTCTGCAGCAGGCCGAGTTCCTGGAAATGATCCGCCTGATCCGCGCGGTCGATCCGGAGCACCAGTTCGAGGTGGAGACGAACGGCACGCGCCAACCGACGCCGGAATTTTCCGCGGCGGTGAACCAGTTCAACATTTCCCCGAAGCTGGCGAACTCCGGGATGGCGGAAAACCTGCGCTGGAATCCCCCGGCGCTCGCCCATCTGGCCGCGCTGCCGAACGCGTGGTTCAAATTCGTCATCGCACGTCCGGAAGACCTGACCGAGGTGCAGGCGCTGGTCGACGGCTACGGCCTGCCCCGCAAGCGGGTGCTGCTGATGCCGGAAGGGCGGACACCCGCGGAACTGGACCGCTCGTCGGAATGGCTGGCGGAGATTTGCCGGGATTCCGGCTACCGGTTCTGCGACCGCCTCCACGTCCGGATCTGGGGCGACAAGCGGGGCGTGTGATTTTAACCTTAATTTTTCGTGAAGAAGGGCGCAACTTTCCCCCGGCGCATGGGTTTCCCTTGTGTCCAACCTGCCAAACCATGAACCGCAACGACCTTCAGTCCGACGATTCCTTTGAATCCGATGCCGTCTGGAAGCTCCTCGACGAAGCCGCACCGGCCAAGCCGCGCGCTTCCTTCGCGGACGACGTCGTGCGCATGGCGAAGCTGGAGCCGGTCGCGGAGCCATGGTGGAAATCGTGGCGCGTGATGCTGCCGTCCGCCGGTCTGGCC
>DATLIO010000304.1:0-2343 GCA_035539355.1 Luteolibacter sp. | reverse complement strand
ATGGTGGCGAGCGCGGCGACGGTGATCATGCGTTTCATATTGATCCAATGCTAGGAGTGGCAGAAGTCTTGGCAATGAAAAAGAGGGATGTGAAAAGGAAATCCGGGGATTTCTAACCGTTTGTCACGGCGGTGACCTTGCCGTTTTCGATGGTGAAGTTGAGGCGTTCCGGACGGTAGTCGCGGGTGACCGGGAGTGATTGGCCGTCGCGATTGATGACGCGGTGGGGGAGGTCCGCCTTGATGGCTTTGGCGTTCGCTTCCTCTTCGGTCAGGCCGACGAAGGACGAGGGGGTTGGGACCTCGCCTGAATGCGGTGTTTCCGCCGCAGGTTCCGGTGAAACGGACGGTTTCGGCTCCTGCCTCGGCTGGCACGCCGCGAAGCAAAGCGGGGTGAGAAAAATCAAGGACTTTTTCATAACAGAAAAGGTCGGCGTTGGGTGGCGGGGTGCAAGACGATTTTCGACAGGTGGAAACTGGGATAAATTGCGACAGACGGCTTGCGACGATCCCAGGGCAAATGGTAGACAGGTCGGAAACCCATGAAGCCCTTTGTTTTCCTCCTCCCGGTCGTGCTTCCCCTTCCCGCGCAGGCGGTTTCCTATTTCGAGAATTTCGGCAGCTATGCCGACGGCACTTATCTGGCGAGCACGGAGGGCTGGACGGCGTTCTATTCAAACAGCGGGGCGACTTCCAACAACCTTGCGACCGCGCTTCCGAACGGCAGCGGGACCTCCCGGGGTGGGATCGCGGACGGAGCGTCCTGGGCTGCGGCGGATGGCTATTTGTTCGCCCAGAACACCGCGGGCGCACCGGCGACGGATTTCTTTCTCCACACGACGCCGCCACCTCTTGCGAATTCGACTTTCGCATCGTTTGTTCCGGCTTCCCCCAGCACGACCGTCAGCTGGAATTCCAACAACGGAAGCTTCGGATCCGCAGCAAACGGAGCCTATTATTTCGCGGTCCAGGTGAACTCGGGTTCGTGGTATGCCGTCACGACGAATTACGTCGCGACGTCATCGCCCAGTTTCAACCTGAATCTGGCGAACTTTTATGCCATCAGCTTCGCCGGTGCGGGTGCCGCAATGTCGATCAACACCGGGAGCACGGTGACTTTCGCGTCCCTGTTCGGATCCGGGGAAGAAGTGACGGGCATCGGCTTCTACGTCGATGACATGGCGGCGGATGCACGGACCCTTCGGATCGACAACCTGCGCATCATTCCCGAACCGGGGTCGCTGGCATTGACCGGGCTTTCCGTGGCGGGCCTGATCCTGAGGAGGCGTCGGTAGGCGACACTTGCCAAATGAAAAACCCGGTGGCGGCGGGCGCGACCGGGTTTTCCGTGAAGTGATGAGGTGTCCAATCAGGCGATCGTGAGCACTTTCTCGACGATGCGGCGTGGGTTCGGCAGCTGCTCGTTCTCGATATGAGGGGAGTAGATGGCCGGCGCGTCGATTGTGGTGACGCGTTTGATCGGCGCGTCGAGGTAGTCGAAAGCGTGTTCCTGGATCAGGTGGGAAACCATCGCGGAAACACCGCCGAAGCCTTTCGATTCGTCGACGAGGACGACCCGGTTGGTCTTCCTGACGGTTTTCAGGATGGCTTCCTGATCGAGCGGACGGATGGAACGGAGGTCGAGGACCTCGGCGTCGATGCCGTGTTTCTCCTTGAGAATTTCAGCGGCGGCGAGTGCTTGGATGACCGAGCGGCCGTGGGCGATGAGCGAGATGTCTTTGCCCTCGCGTTTCACGTCGGCAAGGCCGAGCGGGACAACGTGGTCGCCATCGGCTGGATCCGGAACTTCGCCGGTGGTGCCGTAAAGAAGGGTGTTCTCCATGACGTAGACCGGATCGTTGTCACGGATGGCGGCTTTGATCAGGCCTTTCACGTCGGCCGGAGTGGCGGGCGCGCAAACTTTGAGACCGGGAAAAGCCGCGAACAGACCTTCCGGGATGTGGGAGTGGGTTGCGCCGACACCGGTGCCGCCGTTGGCCGGGCCACGGACGACGATCGGGCAGTTGGCGAGACCGCCGGACATGTAGCGGACACAGGCGGCGTTGTTGACGAGCTGGTCGAAGGCGACCGAGTGGAAAGACCAGAACATCAGCTCCATGACCGGACGGACGCCGAGCATCGAGGCGCCGATGCCCATGCCGATGAAGCCGGCTTCGGAGATCGGGGTGTCGACGACCCGTTTGTCGCCCCATTTTTTCCAGAGACCTTCCGTAACTTTATAAGCGCCATTGTATTGCGCGACTTCTTCACCCATGATCACGACATTCGGATCGCGGGCGAGTTCTTCATCGAGGCCTTCGCGGAGGGCTTCACGGTAGGTAAG
>DATLIO010000303.1:0-3241 GCA_035539355.1 Luteolibacter sp. | reverse complement strand
GTTGTCGATCGACTGGCGGATGGAATTCGCCCGCATGTCGCGGTTCATTTCCCTCGAGGCTTCGTTCATCGCGTCCGCGGCCCTGAGCGCGGCATCGCTTTTCCGCGCCGATGATTCCGCCAGATCTCCGAGCATCGACCGATCCGATGCGGCGTAAGCCGGTGCACCGGATCCGAAGGACACCGTGCCGGTGAGAACGGTCTTGTAGGTTCCCGCCAACGCGTTCCGGGTGATGTCACCTTCCTCGATGACCACCGAGGTCGCATTCGCTCCCTTGCTCGCCGCCACCCGTGATGCGGATTTCATGAAATGACGCCGTGCTTTCGTCGCCGCGAGATCCGCTTCCGGCAGGAAATGATACTCCACCGTGTAGGCCTCGATCTCAGCTCTTCCCGGGCTTTCGGAAACCACCCGATACCCTCCCGATGCCCCTGAATAATCCAGCCGGGTGTATTTGCCGGGAACACCACAGGAAGCCAGGAACGGCATCACCAGACCACAGAGCAACAGAACGGCTTTCATGAGCCGCCGACGCTAATCCACTGAGAATGAGCGTCAAGAAACCATCTGTTAGAAATCCAGGGCTTCCCCATTTTTCCCGGTTTGCCTCCATCTCCGGAATCCCTAACCTCCGGTCTTCCTCCGCAGTGAAAACGATTCAGGTCAAAGTCAAACCCGGCGCCCGGACCAGTTCATTCCAGGAACAGGCGGACGGCTCCTGGCTCGCGCAGCTCAAATCGCCGCCCGTGGACGGCAAGGCGAACAAGGAACTGATCGCTCTCGTCGCCGATCATTTCGACTGCCCGAAATCGTCGGTCACGATCAAGAGCGGGAAAACCTCGCAGCTCAAACTGATCCGGATTTCGCCTGACTGACCATCTCCTGTCCAAGCCACTCTTCGAAAGCGGCGTGGTTTTTCAGATCATACAGCCAGCAGCGGAAACCCATCTCTTTTCCGGTCGCGATGTTCGCAGGAAGATCATCCATGTAGATCGTTTCCCCGGGAACCAATCCGTGGTTCCGGATCGCGTAGTCATAGATCTCGCGATGCGGTTTGATGAAACCCGTTTCGAAGGAAAGGACCGCCCCGTGGAAAACGGAGAACTGCGGGAACGCCTCGAACACCCAGGGCGCGTGGATCGTGTTGATGTTCGAAAAGAGGATCAACCGGTGGCCTTCCGCGGCAAGCTTGCGGGCGACATCCCACATCGGTTCGTTCGGAGTGAAAATATGACGCCATGCATGACGGAACTCATCATGCGTCGCTCCGCTGCCCAATGTCCTGAGTGCCCATTCGATGTAGGTCTCCGCATCAATGCTCCCGGCTTCGAATTCATCCTTCCGCTCGATCAGAAGCGCGAGCCTTCCGGCAGGATCGGTGACATCGGCTGGCAGCAGTCTGGCCAGCGAGGTTTCGAAATCGAAATCAAGGAGCACACGGCCGATATCGAACAGGAATGTCATGCGTCCTCTTTGGAAATCTCTCCGAGTATGAAATGAGCGGCGACGGTCGATCCCGAGTTGCGGTCATGGCGGGTGACGCTGCGTTTCATCGTCCGCCAGCCGGAGGCATCGCGCTCGAGCATCGCGGAAACGACGGCGGTGAGTTGCTCCGGCGTTTCGGCGAGTTTGCCGCAACCGATCGATTCGAGCAGACGGAGATTCCCTTCCTCCTGTCCCGGCACGAGGTGATGGATCAGCATCGGACAGTGCGCGGCGATCGCTTCATGGACCGTCGCACCACCGGCCTTTCCGACAACGAGATGATGGCGGTTCAAATAATGCGGCACGCGGCGAGTCCAGCCGATGAGCCGGACACGGCCGGGATATTCCTTTTGGATCTCCCTCGCCCGTTTCTGGAGGAGCTTCTTGTATTTCCCCATCACGATCGTGAGCTTCACCGATGGCGAGGCATTGAGCAGCGCGCGGCTGTGGCGCCGGATGAACGGTTTCTTACCGGTCGGGAAATAGAGGATGCGGAAGGGTTCGCAGCAATCGGTGCTGCCGACCGGCGGCATGATCGCGAAATCCGGGTGCACGGGAAATCCGGTCACCACGATTTTTTCCGCGGGCAGACCGGTTGACATCATCGCCTCCTTCGTCGCGCCATCGGTGACGATCCAGAAATCCGTCGGGGCGCGCAGCCAGGACGCGTTGATTTCGATGGAATCCGTCACCACCGTGAAGACCGGGACTTGTCCGCCATATTCGCGGAAGGTGCGGGAGATGAAATACGGATAGACGGGATAAGTGCTGACGATCGCGTCCGGCTGGTAGTCCTCGATCAGGTTCGTGAGATAGCGCTCCGGTTTCCGCATCAACGGGAGCGACTGCTTGTTGAAATCGGACTTGTCGGTGGACTTGTAGATTTTCTCCCAGACGCGCGGCAGATGGGTCGTGACGTAACGGTAGGCTTTTTCGATCAACCGCGTCGTGTGCGGGGCCGCCAGCATGCAGGGATCGCACACTTTCACCTCCGCACCGGCCGTCTGGAGGGCGAGGGCGAGATTCCGCGCGGCGCTGTTATGCCCTTCACCGAAAGCGGCGGTCACGATGAGCAGGCGCGGAGAGGCAGGCATGAGAGATTTCCGGACGGGTTTTAAAATGACCGCCCGCCCGGAGTCGATGGACTTTTTGGAAATCGGCCTGCAAGGGCATTTGTGACGGAAACATCACCGCTCTTGATGCCGTAGGGCGATGCTGCAAACCTCCGCCCCTTGACCGATTCCGCACCAACCACCCCGGCACCCGCCGCCCGTTTCCTGCCCGTTCTCGGCGGTGTTTCGCTTTTCCTCGTCCATCAGTTCGCCGTCGCGGTCTGGAACCTGACCCACCGGGCGGACGCGATGGACAACAAGTTCAGCAAAATCGCCAAAGAGGATTTCATGGGATTCCTGGTCGGCCAGAACGCGCTGATGCTCATCGCTTACGTGATTCTGGCCGTTGCCGGCGCCTTTCTCCTGCAGCCGTTCGTCTCCTGGATCACCGGGAAAATCCGCTTTCACCGGTGGTGGATCACGATGGGCATCGCGTGGGGACTGGCACGGTTGACCAACAGTTTCTTCATCGCCCGGATGGTCGAATCCCGGCCGTATTTCCTGCCGGATGCAGGAGGAAACTGGTTCAGTTTCGCGACCCAGGCCCTGCCGGCGAATCTCCACTCCGGAGTCAGCTTCGCCGTCTTCTCCATCTTTCCTCTGGTCGTCCTGGGCATCGCGCTCTTCTGGCAGATCCGTCGTTG
>DATLIO010000302.1:0-2893 GCA_035539355.1 Luteolibacter sp. | reverse complement strand
TCGTCATAGGTCGCGGTCTGCGGACTGCCTGTGCCGGCGTTGCCGGTGGCGAACTGGATGCCAGCTCCCGACTGCAGGCGGTTGAAATCCCCGGTGCTGGCCGTGACGTCGGTGTCCGCGACTTTTGAAAACACGTTGTTCGCGGCAGTGCCGACGGCCGCGTCGTCGAGCTCGGCGTCGGTGAAACCGTCCGTTTTGAAATAGTCGAACTGGTCGGCGGTCAGGATGATCGTCGTGCCTTTTCCAACGGTTCCCGCGGAAAGTGTCGTGCCGACATTGGTGAAGCGACCGATGACGACGTAGGTGGTATTGAGATTCAGCGCCGGGGTCGCTCCGGTGGTTCCACTGGAAGCGTCGTATTGGTTGCCGATGCCGACGCCGCCCTGCCAATCGGCCATGGTGACGAAATAGGAAGTGCCTGCGCCACTCGTGCTGGAAGAGTTCGCCCGCAGGCTGACAATGGATGCGCTGGTCTGCGCGGCTTCGATTTTCACCAGATGGGAGGTGTAGAGCGTCCCGGTGACGGTCGCGCCCGTGTAGGCGTAGCCGATGTAAGTCTGGGCGTTGACGGCGGAGTTCGTGGAATGGAACCGTCCGCTGCCGCCTGATACGGCGAGGTTGCTGAAAGTGAGCCCGGTCGCGTTGAACTGATTGACCGTCGGGGCATTCCCACCGTTGGTGATGGCGGCCGCCTGGAGGCCGGTGGTGTTGACCGCCGTCTGGCCGTTCAGGGCACCGGAAGCGTAGCCGTTGAATCCCTCGTAAATCAGCGGAGCGGCCGGTGACTGGGGCGCAAGGAGACACAGCGCCAGCAGGGCGCGGACGGGGGCTTTTTTCATGGGCTTTTGGGTTTTCGGGCGATGGGTGGCGCCCGGAAACCGTTTAACTATCCCGGTCCGGTGATTTTGCAAGGTTCCTCCGATGGCCCTTTGGTGGGGGTTTCGGATTTTTGAGGCCCGTCTTGCCATGCGGAGCGGGCGGGTTATGGTCGCTCTCACGCCATTCGATGACACCGTTTTTGAGGAAACTTCTGGGGATGAACTGGGTGCTCGTGCTGGTGATGTACGGGCTCCTGATCTTCGGGGTGTTCATGATCGAAAGCGCGGCCCGGCACGTTTCGGTGGCTCCGGAAATGCTCGATAAATTCGGATCGGCCGGCGCCTATTTCGCCCACCGGCAGAAATGGTGGATCCTCGCGGGCAGCGTCGTTTATTTCGGCGCGGCGCTGATCGACTACAAATGGATCCGCTGGCTGGGGATCCCGTTCTATTTCGCCAGTCTTGCGCTGATGGTTCTGGCGATGATCAAGGACGACAAGGTGCACCAGCTGAACTTCGGTGGACTCAGCTTCCAGCCGGCCCAGCTCGGGATTTCCTCCGGCATCATCCTGATCGCGTGGCTGGTGCAGGATCTGCCGAAACTGCACCGCTTTTTCGCCGCGCCGTTCATCCGGATCGGTCTGATCGGAGTGTTGGCGGTGGTTCCTTTCCTCATCGTGATGAAAATGGGCGACATGGGATCGGCGCTCGTCTGGGTGCCGGTTGCGATCGTCGCCCTGTTGGTGGGTGGGGCGCCCTTCCGTTACATGAGTTTCATGACGCTGATCGGCGCGGGGATGCTGCCGTTGCTGTATTTCGTGGCGCTGCCGCTGGTTTCAAAACGGGGGCCGGAGCGGATCGATGTCTGGCTGCGGATGGCCCAGGAAAAGGAAGTGGACATCAAGGGCGCCGCCTACGCGCCGCACAACATCTCGATGGCCGTTGGAAAAGCGGGTTGGAAAGGCATCGGGTGGAAAAACACCAACGAGGAATCGCTCCACGAAAAAGGCTTCATTCCCCGTGACACGGCCCACAACGACTACATCTTCGCCGTCATCGCGGAGGAACTGGGTTTCCGGGGCAGTCTGCTGCTGGTCACCGCTTTCGCGCTGCTGCTGATCCAGGGTCTGTTCATCGCCTTCTACAGCCGCGACCTTTCGGGGCGGTTGTTGGCGGCCTTGGTCGTGGCGCTGTTTTTCGCCCACGTCTTCGAAAGCGTCGGCATGTGCGTCCTGCTGATGCCGATCACGGGTATCCCGCTGCCGTTGGTGAGTTATTCGGGAACCTTCGTCGTGATCTGCATGTTCATGCTCGGGCTGATCCAAAGCGTCTGGATCCATCGTCACGACCGGCCGGCTGCCTCCGCGTGATGAGGGCTGGATGCCTTCTCAGTTCGTCGGTGGGAGGCTCATCTCCCGGTCCGTGAGTCTTTTCATGCGTTCCTCGGCGGGAAGCATTTTGGTGGAGAAATCCTTCAGGTGAAGCCGGCCCACACGGGTCGGCCGATAGCCGTCGATGAGTTCGTTGACGTTGAAGCGCACCTGCAGACCGGAGCTGCCGGGCGGGGGATTGGGGATCTCCGTGAGATCGATGAAGGTCCCTGATTTGGAATCGTGGTAGTGCCACCAGGTGCGGAGCGTGGGTTCGGCCGCGGCCAGACGGGCTCCTCCCTTTTTCGAAGCTTCCGCTTTCAGGAGTTCGTAGAGAGACGGGTCCTGTCCCGAAAAAAGGGTGAAGGTGACGATGCCTTTCGCCCCGGGGAGATGCTCGACGTGATCGATGTAACCCGGCAACCAACGGTGTTTGGCATGGCGGATGTGCAACTGGCGTTGGCGTTCGGCGGCATGGGCGAGGCACTCGGCATCGAGCCAGACGTCCGCGACATGGTAGTCGCCGAATTCCCATTCGGGGCGCCATGCGAAGGAAAGCTGGACGGATTGCCCGGGCTGGAGATCCGCCATCGCGCCGAAACCATTGCCTTTCCAGATGCGGGTCGAGGCATCGATGCTGAAGATCTTTCTGCCCTTGAAGCCTCCGGGAAGATCCGGACCGGTGAGGGTGGCGGTGAGCGTGTT
>DATLIO010000301.1:0-7880 GCA_035539355.1 Luteolibacter sp. | reverse complement strand
CCTTCACCTTCACCAACATCGGCGGCGGCATCAAGGAAGCCCGTTTCAAGGATCAGTTCCAGGTCGGCAGCAAAACCGCCAACGTTGTCATTTCCGGCGGCGCCGCCCCGATCGGTGGTTTCGCGTCACGCGACGGCGAGGACCTGACGAACATCCCTTACTTCTACAAGGCCGATCAGTCGATCCCCGGCAAGCAGGTCGTCTACATCGCCAAGCTGCCTTCCGGCTTGATCGTGAAGAAGACCTTCAAGGTCATCGATCCCGCCCAGCCCGGCGCTCCTTACCTCCTCGACTACGATCTCCAGTTCGACAACCAGGCAACCGGCGCGCTCGCACTGCAGGAATGGAGTCTCTTCCTTGGTGAAGCCTCCCCGCTTTATCAGAACGAAAGCCCGGCGCAGATCGGCTACTTCTGGCGCGATGAGGACAAGATGCACTTCCAGGCCGTTTCCAAGTTCCACGGCAACATGATCTCCTCCGGCAAACCCCTCCTGATGAGCGACGACAAGGAGAAGATCACGTTCGGTGGCGTTTCGAACCAGTTCTTCACCACCGTTCTCCGCGCGAAAGATCCCGTCGTCGGCCAACTCTGGGCCCGCGAGTCCAAGGTCAATCTCAAGAAGGATTCCAGAGCCCTCAGTTCCGTCCGCGCCGGCCTCATCCTTCCCAAGGCAACGCTCAATCCGACGGAGCAGAAGACCCTTTCCTACCGCTTCTTCATCGGACCGAAGGACAACACGATGCTCCGGAAAATGGACAACGTGAAGGACGGCCACGGCTGGGGCGACGTGATGCAATACGGATTCTTCACCGGTCCGGTTTCCCGCGTCCTCAACTTCATCCTCAACCACCTCCACACCGCCCTCGATGGCGTCGCCAAAAACTGGGCGTGGGGTCTTTCCATCATCTTCCTCACCATCATCGTCCGCGGCGCCATCTGGCCGCTCCACGCGAAGTCCACCCGCACGATGAAGCGGATGAGCAAGCTCCAGCCGGAAATGGCGAAGCTGAAGGAAAAATATCCGGACGATCCCAACAAGCTCAACACCGAGATGATGGGTCTCTACCGGAAATACGGCATCAACCCGCTCGGCGGCTGCCTTCCGATGCTCATCCAGATCCCGATCTTCTTCGGCTTCTTCACGATGCTCCAATACGCGGTCGAATTCCGCGCCCAGGGCTTCCTCTGGATCAAGGATCTGTCGCAGCCGGACACGCTTTTCACCATCGACCTGCCGTTCGAGCTGCCGTTCCTCGGCGCCCATCTCCCGATCAACATCCTGCCGATCTTCATGGGTCTGACCAGCTTCGCCCAGATCGCGATGACTCCCAAGACCGGCGACAAGATGCAGCAGCGCATCATGCTCATGATGCCGATCATGTTCTTCGTCTTCTGCTACAACTACGCCTCCGCGCTGGCCCTTTACTGGACCACCCAGAACATCTTCTCGATCATCCAGACCTGGCTGATGAACAAGATCCCCGAGCCCGAGCTCAAAGCGCGTCCGGATGGCCCCGGCGGAGCCGGCAAGAAGAGCTGGGTCCAACGCATGGCCGAGCGCCAGGCGGAACTCCAGAAAGCCCGCGAACAAGGCGGACATGGAGGCAGCGGCGGCGGAAACATGCGTGACGTGACTCCGAAGAAGCCACGCGGTCCACGCACCGGAGGCTGATCCTTCCTACATCCATCTTCGAAAGGGCGGCAGCGATGCCGCCCTTTTCATTTCACCGAAAGGTCCTTGCCGAAATACCGGACCCTCTTGTCCACCACCGCGTCGAAGTGTTTGTAAAACTCCGCCACATACGGAGTCGACAGGTGCTTGGCATAGTCCGCTGGAGTCTTCCATCGCTCGAACAACACGAATTTCCCTTCCGGTTCCGTCGAACGATACAGCTCGAACACAAGGTTCCCGTCCGCTTTCCGCGCGCTTCCGATGACCTTGTCGAACTCACTGAGGAATTCTTCCTTCAACTGCTCCTTCGGTTCGAAGATCACGATCAGGTTCTGCGTGCCTGACAAATCCCCTTCCGGCGCCTTCGCCGTTTCGGATGAGCGGTAAGGCACCATCTTGATCACTTCCTTCGGTGCCGTCTCCCCCTCCGCCCGGATCGCCCATGACGCGGCCACATACGGTTTCTTCAGATGCGCATCCAGCGACTCCTGTTTATCCCAGACCTCGAACTGATAGAAGTTCTCCGGATTCGTGGTGTCCTGGAAAAAATCAAACCGCGGCAGCGACGGTTCCTTGCGCGTCTGCTCCACGTTTTCCTGAACCGCAGCGATGTAACGCCCCTGGATTTCCGGCTTCACCGAAACTTTCACGAAAAGGCCCAACTCCGCCGCCGGCAACAACGGCATCGCAACGATGGATAAGAGTGCTGCCGCCGTCACTGGATTCTTCCTGAAGGTCATCCGCGCAAGATGACCCCGTTTCAGGAAATCTCAACCCGCCGCCTCACCTTCTGCGCCGCGCACCGAAAGCAAGCGCGGGGAACAGCGCCAGCAAGCCCATCGAAGGCTCCGGCACGGCCGTGAGCACGAGGTTGTCGATGCGGATGCTGGAAGCGGTTTGGCCCGTGGGGATCACCACGGAGTCCGCCAGAGAGAACCGGATCTGCACATCCGAAGCACCCTCGATGACATTCAGCGCGGAAAGATCCACCGACTTGCCCGAATACGTACTGTTCACCGCCCAGGTCGGCGAGGCCACACCCACGGACGTCCAGGTTCCGGATCCTCCGATTGAATACTCGATGGCTTTGAACGAGAGAGGCACGTAACCCGGATCGGTGTCACCCGCCGCACGCAGGCCGAAAGCGATGTTGAGGTCCGTCAGGCCGGTCATGTTCACGGTGACGGTGAAAGCCGCACCCGTGAACGACTGGAGATCATTGGCAGCCACATTCCAGCCGTAGGAATTCACCGTCGTCACCCCGGATCCGTTTCCTTCGTAGATGTTCGACGGATTGTTCGGATCCGCGAAACTGGTCTGCCCGCCGCCATCCACCGAAGATGCGGCTCCGTTGGTTTTCGAAATCGTCGGATTCGAGGCGAAGCCGACATTGCTCGTCACCGTCCCTTGGTAGGGAGAACCCGACGCCGTTCCACTCTGGAACGCGAAATAGGCGGTAGCCGCCTCGGCTGCTGGAAGGAGCAACGGAAAGGCCAGCAGATAGGAAAACAATCTCATCGGCAGACAATACGCTTCAAATCCCCCCAATCTTCCGACGAGTCCCATCGAAAGCATCTTCTTTTCGAATTCCGGATTTTTCAAACACCTCGCCGCCTCGCCTCCGTCCTACGCCCCTCCGCTGAAAAAATTCAGCAGTGCGATCGCGAGCGACCTTATTTCCGATGGCAATGGAACACCATTGCTTCCTTCATGCCGGACCTCGAGATCGGAGCCGAAACGCCAGGATGTCTGCATGACCCATGAATGGCCGTCCTCGGATTGGATCACCAGTTTCGGCCCCTTTTCCAAGCTCACTGCAGACCTCGGATTCTCCAAACGCAAACTGTAACCGTCCTTTTCGCACGAGATGATCTCGTTCCCTCGTGAAAAGGTGCGCACGAATCTCCATGTCGCCGATTTCATCTTCACAGTAAGCCGCTTCTCGGTCCGGACCATCCTCAGCAGGTCATTGCGAAAACTCATTTCCGCGATCTTCAGATGGCAGGAATGGATCCATGCATATCGGATCTGATCGCTGCCGACTTTCCGACGACCAATAACCCGATGGCCCAAGCGCGGCCGATAAATGAACTCCTGAAATACGGAGCAGAATTTCAATTCACGGTTCATCAGAAGCCGCTTTGGCTCGCTCAACAGAAACCGGGCATCCTTCCGATTCATTGGCTGACGACTTTCTCAAACACCCCGCCGCCCAGCATCCGTCCGCCGTCATACAGCGCGCAGATCTGACCGGGCACGATCGCCCGCTGCGGGTGCTTGAAAGCCAGCTTGATCTTCCCGTCACCGATCGGCTCCAACGTCGCCGGCTCCGCTTTCGCACGGTACCTCGGCTGCGCGTCGACCAGCATCTTCCGATCGAACGGCTCGTTCAACGCCGACACCGTTCCAACAACGCACTCCTTCGTATAAAGACCTTCCGTTTCCGGAACATCCCAGCCCACCACGAGCTGGTTTTTCTCCGGGATCTTTCCGACGACGACATAAGCCATCCCTTCCCTCGGCGAAGCGACGCCGTGACCTTTCCGCTGGCCGAGCGTGTAAAGATGCAGTCCGAGATGCTGCCCCATCACGCGGCCTTCGGTGTCGACGATCTCACCCGGATTATCCGGCACGTAATGTCTCAGGAAATCGCTCATTTTCACCTGTCCGAGAAAGCAGATCCCCTGCGAATCCTTCTTCTCAGCGACCGGCAGTTGGAACCGGCGGGCCACCTCCCTCACCTCCGGCTTCAGCATTTCGCCCGTCGGGAACATCGCGTGCGCCGCCTGGCGCTGGGTCATCAGTGACAGGAAATAACTCTGGTCCTTGTTCGGATCCGCCCCTCTCAGGATCGCCGCCTGACCGTTCGGCAAAATCCGCTTCCTCGCGTAATGCCCCGTCCCCACGAATTCGAAGCCCTGGGAAACCGCATAATCGAGGAACACCCCGAACTTCATCTCGCGGTTGCACCAAACATCCGGATTCGGCGTGATGCCCGAACGATATCCTTCCACCAGATAATCCACGATCCGGTCCTTGTAGGAATCGATCAGGTCGATGACACGGAACTCGATTCCCAACGTTTTCGCGACCGCGTGGGCATCCTCGATGTCCTGTTCCCACGGGCAATCCCCCGGGATCCCCTCGTCGTTGATCCAGTTCTTCATGTAGCCCGCCGCCACCTCGTGGCCCTGCTCGAGCAACAACGCGGCCGCCACGGAGCTGTCCACTCCGCCGGAAAGACCAACCAACACCTTCGACATGCCGGAGAATCGTGATGCCGGTTCCAGGATGCAAGTGGAACATCAATCCGGCATCGTTCCATGGTGGACGTCCGGGGCTGGATGTCCATGATCCGCCAATGCAATCCATGACCGGCTTCGGCCGAGGCTCCGCTTCCACGTCCGCCTGGACCGCCACCGTCGAAATCTCCTCCGTCAACCGCAAGCAGGCCGAAATCGTCGTCCAGGCACCGCGCGAACTTTCCGAACTCGAAGCCCGCATCCGCAAACTCGCCCTCGCCGCCGTCGCCCGCGGCCGCGTCCAGATTTCCATCAACCTCGATCAAGCGACCGGTGCAGCCACCGAAGTCGCCGTGGATCCCGCCCTGGCCCGCGGTTTTGAAAAAGCCTTCGCCGATCTCAGTGCGTTGCTCGGCCGCGAAATCCTCCCCGTCGCCGCCGATTTCCTCCGCCAGCCGGGGATCATCGCCGCCGGCCGCGCCGACATCGACGCCGAGGCCGCCTGGCACGCCATCGAACCCGCCCTCGCCGAAGCCCTTTCACAACTGGCCGCCATGCGCACCCGGGAAGGAGACGATCTCCGCGCCGATTTCCTCACCCGCCTCGCCACCCTTTCCTCCCATGCCGGAAAAATCGCCCTCGAGGCACCCGCCCGTCCGATCCGCCAGTTGGAGCTTCTCCAGAAAAGACTCCGCGATGCGGGGCTGGAAATTGATATCTCCGACGAACGGGTGCTCAAGGAACTCGCACTCTATGCCGACCGTTGTGATATCACGGAAGAGATCACCCGGCTCGATTCCCATTTCGCCAAATTCCGCGAATATCTCGATGCCTCCGAACCGCCGGGCCGCGCGCTGGATTTCCTATGTCAGGAACTGTTCCGGGAATTCAATACCATAGGATCGAAAGCCAATGACTCATCCATCGCCCAGACCGTGGTTGAGGCAAAAACCGAGCTCGAAAAAATCCGGGAACAGGTTCAAAACGTTGAATGAAGGCTGTTGACACTGTTTAAAATAATTTGTTAGGTATTGCCAGCCATGAAAACAACACTGTTATTCCTCCTCGGCCTTGGCAGCTTCGCATATGCGGGCACCCCGTCCAAACAGGTCATCGAAACCCCACCTCCTGCCGAACCGTCCATCTGGACATGGTTTGCCGGAGCGTCCGCAGGTTATCTCTTCGATGAGTATGAAACGGAAATCTACTCCCTCCACGTAGGTGTCGACACCCCTTGGAAAGCAGGTCCGTTCAACATCGCTCTCTTCCTGGAAGCCTCCTACTTCGAACCCGATGGCGAAGTTGAAATCTGGGACGACTATCAGCGCCTTCCCGTCCGTGTCGACCTCGACGCCGAACTGGAAGTCATCCCGATCACCCTGAACGCGAAGTTCGAACACTCCTTCGGCAACGGCTTCGGAGCTTACTTCGGTGCAGGTGCCGGTATCGCGTTCGTCGATCTCGACATCCACGGTGAATCTTCCTTCGGTGCCGACTACGACCTCAGCGACCGCGACCAGGTCTTCGCCGCTCAGGTCTTCGCAGGCGTCGTTTACAACTTCAACGAACACGCTGAAGTCTACACCCAGCTCAAGTGGTTGTATCTCGACGATACCGAAAACTATCCACTCGAGGACGATTACGCCGCGGAACTCGGTTTCCGTTGGAACTTCTGATTTCCAGGGTTGCTTGCTTCTTCAAACGGTCATCCGGTCCCCCGGGTGGCCGTTTTTCATTTCACGCATTTGAAGGCGATGAACATCGGAAACTCCTCGGCGGCCTTGTGTTCGGCTTTCGAGAAAGCCCCGCCACCCTGCGAACGCCGATGGCTGTAGAGTTCCTCGCAAACCGTGACACCCATCCCGCTTGCGCCGATCGCGCTGATCAATTCCGACAGCGGCCGGTGATAGAAGATCGTCTCTTCCGGTCCGCCCTTTCCGGGATGCGTCGCGATCTTGATCTGCAATGGTGCGCCATAACTGTCGAGACGGCGGAACTGGATCTTCTGGTCGTTGTCGAACCCCCAATGGGTCTTCTTCGGAATGCGGAAACACGGATGCATGAAAACCAGCACCGCCCGACCGCCGGGTTTCAGCACCTTCGCCACGTTGGCGAACATGCCTGCGATGTCCGGCACATCATGCACCGCCATCAGACAGCTCGCCGCATCATAACTGCCGTTCGCCCACGATCCCGGGGCGCAGGCATCGGCTGTCAGAAATGAGACACGCGGATCGCTTCCATGCCGTGCTTTCGCCGCGGAGATCAGTCTCGGGCTCGCATCGACTCCGAAAAATTTCCCGGCACCCGCATCGAGCGCCGGTTTCACCAGAACACCCTGTCCGCAGCAGACATCGGCGAGCGATTCACCTTTCTTCAGATCCAGCAGACGCATCGTCGCCGGAAGAATGACATTGCGGTGATAGTCGGATCCGGTTTCCCCCACCAGTTTGTCATACCACGCCGCGACCGGATCCCATCCCTGGTCGCCGGCGGCTTTTTTCGCAGGCGGTCCCTGCGGCCGTTTGGCGGGTTGGTTGCGGAAAGGTCGGCGGGGCGGCTGCGGCATGCCGGAAACCATCACCAATAATCGTCCGTTTCAACGTTCAATGTTGGACGAAGCGCTCCCCCTGCCCAACCTTGCCCCGTGCGCGTCGTCGTCCCTGAAATCCTCGATCACCTCCCCGCTGACGATCCACGCGCCGTCCGCAGCCGCCGGGACCTCCGGATGATCAACGGCCTTATGGGAAATGACCGCTGGATTCTCCGGACGCTGGAACGTTTCCCTGAAATCGCGTCCCGCGGCATCACCGAGATCGGCGCGGGCGATGGCAACCTGATCCGGAAAATCGCAGCCGGCTTTCCCGGCAACCCGATCCAGGCGATCGATCTCGCCCCGCGGCCTCCCGGAATCCCGGACTCCGTGACCTGGCATCAGGACGATCTTTTCAAAACCAGCGCGGAT
>DATLIO010000300.1:0-5153 GCA_035539355.1 Luteolibacter sp. | reverse complement strand
TGCGCCGCCGCCATCGGCAGGTCGAAGTCGCGCGATTCCTTGATCGGTTTTCCGCCGTCGAGTGTCTCGGCGACGGCGAATTCGCGCGCGCGATCCTGCAGCAGGCGGGCGATGCGGAAGAGGTATTTGCCGCGTTCCGCGCCGGGAAGCCTGCTCCACGTTTTGAAAGCGTTGGCGGCGGCGATGTAGGCGGCGTCGACATCGGCGGCGTTGGCATTGGCGATCTCCGAAAGCTTCTCCTCGTTGCGGGGCGAGATGGAGTCGAAATACTTCTTCGACTTCGGTGCGGTGAATTTGCCGTTGATGAAAAGACCGTATCGCGGGTCGATGTCGGGTTTCGCGGATTCCGGTGCGGGATCGTATTCCCACAGGTCGCCGAAAAGCAGTTCGCGGGCGGGGTTTGTCTTTTTCGCGGGCATGGGAAAGATCAGTAGGCGCCGGAGGATTCCGAGAAAATGTAAGGGGCTTGGTAACGGCCGGTCTGCTCCTTCACGAGCTGGCGCAGGAGGTCGTTGAGCAGCGCGGAGGCGCCGAAGCGGTAGTGGCTGTTGTTCAGCCAGCGGTCACCGAGCGTCTCCTTCACGGCGACGAGAAAGGAGAGCGACTGTTTCGCGGTGCGGATGCCGCCGGCGGGTTTCATCGCGATCTCGACGCCGGTGGCGAGGAAGTGATCGCGGATGGCTTCGAGCATGACCTGGTTGTTGCCGAGCGTGGCGTTGTCGGAGGTTTTTCCGGTGGAGGTTTTGATGAAATCGCCGGGACGGATCACGCGCATCGCGAGGAAGCTGGCGGCGCGGATGTTGTCATAGGTGACGAGTTCGCTGGTCTCGAGGATCACTTTCAACGTGGCATCGCCGCATGCTTCGACGACGGCGGAGATTTCATCGGAAACGAGATCGAGTTCGCCTTCGAGAAACGCGCCGCGGTTGATGACCATGTCGATTTCATCGGCTCCGTCGGAGACGGCGGCCTTGACCTCGGCAAGACGGGTTTTGAGCGGAGCCTGTCCGGAAGGGAAGGCGGTGGCGACGGATGCGATTTTGACCGGGGTGCCTTTGACGTGCTTCGCCGCGTGTTTGACCATGGCCGGGTAGACGCAGACGGCCGCGGGCGTCGGGCAATCGAGGCCGGGGTGGGGATGAAGCGCCTTCTGGCAGAGCGAGGCGACTTTTCCCGGGGTGTCCTTGCCCTCGAGCGTGGTGAGATCGACCATCGACGCGGCGAGTTTCAGACCGAAAACCTTCGCATTTTTCTTGATGCTGCGGGTGCCGTATTTGGCGACCCGTTCCTCGATGCCGGTGGCGTCGACGGAGCCGACTTCGTCGAGAAGGCGGCGGATGGCTGGGGTGCTGCGGGGTGGCATTGCGGGAAGGCTCGCTGGTAGCAGGCGGAGCGCCAAGTTTCAAGTCCGGGCGAGAATGGCGCTTGGAAAGACGGCGGAGCCGGGTTAGACGGGGCGATGGAAGAGCCGACACTGGACTACGGAGCGCAGCCGCTGGACACGATGATGGAGCAGTGGAAGCTGACGAATCACGAATTGGTGGAGGCCTCTCCGGAGCAACTGACCCACAAACAGGTGCAGAAGGCGCGGAAGGGCCGGAAGATGACCATTCCGATGATGCAGAAGGTGATGCGGGCGTTCAACATCGCGATCTGGACGAAACTGAACAAGGAGGAGAAGGAAGCGTATTTCGAATACAGCCATAAGCACCTTTTCAGCTACGCGAAGGGCTATGATGCGGATTGGACGGATCCCAACGTGGAGCTTTTCCCGAAGTGAAGGAAGCCTACACGATCGTCGGGCAGGGTCTGGCAGGGACTTGTGTCGCGTGGCAGCTGTGGAAACGCGGCGTCCCGTTTTCGATCGTGGATCAGGGGAAAGGGGCATCGCTGGTCGCCGCCGGATTGATCAATCCCATCACGGGGAAGAATTTCGAACCGAGCTGGCGGATCGGCGAGTTCCTGCCTGAGGCGTTGGCGTTTTATGCGGAGATCGAAAAGGAGCTGGGTGTCCGGCTCTGGCATCCGATGACCGTGCTGCGGCTGGCGGGTTCGGAAAAGGAGTGGGCGAAAATTTCAAAGAAGCTGGACGATGAAAAGGTGAGGCCGTGGGTGGGAGACGTGGTCGACGCGCCTGAAGGATGGGTTGGCGCGGTTGAGGTGACCGGCGGAGGACGGGTGAACACGAAGTTGTTTGTCGAAGCTTCGCGGGAGTTTTTCGCGGACCGTGTGATCGATGGGGAGCCGGAAGGCACATCGATCTTCTGCGAAGGAGCGAAGGGATTGCTGACGGGCAAGTACGGTGAACATCGTAGTGCGAAGGGCGAGATCCTGACGATCCGGGCGGAAGGTTGGGATGAATCGCGGATCAAGGTCGGAGGCGGAGGCTGGCTGGTGCCGATCGGCGATGGTTTGTTCCGCGCTGGTGCAACGTATGAGTGGAATGAACTGGATGACCGCCCGACGGAGAAGGGGCGTGAGTTTGTGGAGAAAATTGTCAGCAGGCTCGGTGGCGAAATTTTTGAAGTGACCGACCATGTCGCGGGCATCCGGCCGATACTGAGAAGGAGCGAACCGCTGATCGGCCGGCTTGGTGAAAACTGGATGTTCAATGGGCTCGGATCGAAAGGATCTCTTTATGCGCCGGGTGTTGCTGCACGATTGGGGAATTCGATTTTGGATGGTGGTGAAATCGAGCAGGAATTGGACTATCGTAATTCTTCCGGATCCAAAGCGGGATGAGATATGCCTGAGAGCCATCGGCCGTTTTTGGCGGACGATGTTTTTGATGAGCGCTTTCGCCAATTTGTTAGCGGTGGCCGCCGGCGCTTTTTCAGGATGCAACTGAAATCCGCCCAGTGACCAAGCTGGCTCTTGTGACGAGATCGTCCGGAAGTTGGATGTCCCAAGAATGGAGAGATTGCTGCGTGATGGTTGAATGCGATTTCGGCTGTTGGTCCTTTGTTGATGAAACTGGTTCCAAGGATATCGCGAGATGAGATAAATCCTTGCATATGTGGTTAAGTGCTCAATTTTTGCCGCATGTTTTTCCGCTGTTTGAATCTACGGGAGATGCTGCTGGCAACGCTCGTTTCCTGTTTGGCGGGAGCGCAAGCGGACGCGCAGCTGGGGAGCGCCCTTGATACCCCGGGTTGGGAATGGTCGGTCGAATCCGGAAGTGCGGTGGTGACCGCCGATGCCGGAGCGAACGGCGGTTCGAAGGTGGTTTTCACCAATGCTGAAATCGCCACGCCGCTGGCGGACACCTGCCATCTGAGGATCCGTTACAAAGGCAACTTCGGATCCGCGGAGATCAACGGAATGAATCTCCGGCAGATCAACGAGACGGTCCCAGGCGACGCGGGAACCGGGTGGAAGACGGTGGTGATCCCTGTGGTCCGTCCGGGAACATTTTCGATTTCAGGATTCAATGTGGAGCTCGATTCCATATCAGCGATCCATCCTCCGTCGGATGTTGCCGCGACACTCGGCATTCCCGGTGTCACGCTTCGCACGGGCGGAGGTGAGCCTTGGAAAGTCGCGCCGGATGAATCCGGTACAATCGCTTATCTGGCTCAGGCGTTGATATCACCAGAAAGCCCGAAGACATGGTTCGAGTTCGACGTTGCGGGACCAGCAAAGATTGCAATCGCTCTGGGCGAAGGGGTGTCGTCACCGGGCTCCATACTGGTCGATGTGAATGGCAGAAACATCTGGAACCAAGAGCTCGATTGGGCCGGTGTGACGATTGAAGTTCCGGCCGGAAATCATGTTGTCCGCTTCACCGCCACGACCGGATTCCCCGTCCATCTTACCCCGGCACACTATTTGTCAGTGAAATCGATCAATATCGCATCGATTTCGGGAGCCGATCTGATGTCGGCTGGCATCGGGTTGCAGGAGCCTGTCGCATACACGGGACAATGGGAACGCCGCGCATTCGCAGGCGCCGCCAATGGCACCGCGATCGCTGGAAAGGCCAACGCCGGTGTGGGAGGTTCAAGAATTGTGAAGGCGATCGTAACAGGTCCGGGTTACGTCCAGTTTCGCACACACCTGCCGGTCATGACGCCGCAGCAGAGCGGCTTGCACTTGAGAACGGTTTCACCAATGCCGAACTCACAGTCGATCTCACGGGGTTACGGTGATGCCGGTGGGTGGAAGGATTTCCCCTTTGAGAACGATATTTGGAACCGTTTGGTCTGGTTGCCGCCCGGAAAGCAGGTGCTGCGGTGGTTGGGAGGCAGTGCATCCTCATCTCAATTTTCCGACATAGTGATCGACGATGTGACGCTGACTGCCACGCCCGTGTTGAGCGTTGCCGGGGGATCGGGAGCTCCGGGGCTGCAATGGTCGAACGATTCTGAAATCCCATGGACCGGCTATGAGCGGCCGCATGATTCGGTGCGGGGGGTGGCGAGCGGCGTGGTGAAGCTTGGAGAGATGACCGAGCTTGCGGTGAAAGTGAACGGAATCGGACGCTTGAGCTACGAATGGCACCCGACGGGAGGTTCCCTTTCGGGGTGGGTGAAGAAGGGGGAAGAGATCGTTTTCAGCCAGGACAATGCGACTTCAGGTGCCAGATCGTTGTTGGTGGATGCGGAGGGTGAAACGACGATCCGTTGGAAGATTCAATCCATCAGTGACGACGAAGGATGGATGGATATCCGCAATGTCGTGTGGGAGCCGTTGAACCGAAAGGGGTTGTTCAACGCCTGGGCGGATTCGCTGCCGGCCGGCAAGCGCCTCGCAAACGACGACGCGGATGGGGACGGAGTCCGCAACATGATCGAGTACGCGTTTGGCATCAATGCGAACGCTCATGCCGACAAGCCGGTGATTTCGGACACACGGCGGGGATTGTCCGGTCGAAGATTGGATTCGGGGCCGGGCGGATCGTTCCGCGGACCTGGTGGAATGGAACTGCCTGAAGGGATCATCGGTTTTTACGATCTCCTGCTTCCCTATGTTTCGAAGCCGGTGGATGTGGTGGTGGAAATCAGTGACAATCTCGCGGATTGGCGGACCGTTCCGGTGAACTTGCTGCGATCCAAGCCGGTGTCGGACCCTATGGAAGGATGGGATGGTTGGCCGAAACATGGTGACACCCACCAGTCGGTCGCGATCCCGATCACGGCGGCGGACACCAAACT
>DATLIO010000299.1:0-3919 GCA_035539355.1 Luteolibacter sp. | reverse complement strand
TCCGGCAGGGATTTCGAAACCGTCAGGAATTTCTCAAGCTCGACGCCTTCGAACTGCAACGCCGCCACTTTCAACGCCATCGGGTCCCCTTCTCCCGGCGCTTCGACAGGTGAAATGAAACGCAACAATGCGATCGCCACCGCCACATATCCGACCGGTGATTTCCACGAGACGGAGACGAGCCACGCGGTTCCGAACATCACGAACAGGCCGACGCCATAAACACCGATCCAAGGCAACAGCACGTTGGGACCCATTGCCAGACCCGTGCCCATCCAAGGAAACTTCAGTGGAAAAAGTTCAGCCCTGATGAATTCCCACCCGCACCAATTCAGCGTCGTGAACACCGCGAACCTCCAGCCCGCGAAACCTCTCTTTTCCGCGAGCCCCTGGAAATGGGCGAAGAGCGCCGGAAACGCCGCGAGGATCGTCCAAAGGGCGACCGCCGCCGGACCGAACAACTGCACCAACCATGACAACCCCATCCCGAACGCGACCATCCCATGAATGAATCCGAGCGCCCTCGCTTTCGTTCCGTCCTCGCCACGCAGAACGAACAGAAGAAGCGCGATCGCCGGAAAAACCAGCCAACCCCAACCCACCGGAGGAAACGCGGCCGAATAGATCGCTCCCGACAACGCGGACAAGAAGCACTTCAATGGAAACGAGCGAATGACAGGCATCGGAAATATCGACCTAATCCGCTTCCGTATATCATCGCAAGAACCTTTCCAACCGACGGAATCCCCTGCCTATGTTTTCCAATCTCCGAATCATCGCTCTGAGCGTATTGTTCCATGCAAGCGCACTTGCGGAACCCGTCCAGTGGGGCATCAACGGCCATCCGCTCACGCAGGAAGGTTACTGGCAGGTTCCTTTGGACGATCAGCTCGATCTCGTGAAGGAATCCGGCGCGACATGGTATCGCATCAGTTTCGGATTCGACGGATACCGCGCGAACACCGCCCGTTTTGAGGAAATCCTCAGGAAAGCCGAGAAACGGAATCTCAGGTTGCTGCCAGTGCTCATGCCACCGAAGGGATTCTATGACGGCTCCAAACCACTCGCTCAGATCAAAGAGGAATCCGAAGCATTCGGAAAATCGATGGCCGACCGCTACAAAGGCCGAATCACCCATTGGGAACTCGGCAACGAATTGGACGCCTACTCCATGATCAAGAAAGGCGAGAAGACGCTTTCCGGAAAAGAATGGAAATGGGACGGCGCTCCTGACGGAAAAAGCCCGGACGACTACGCGACCGTCCGCTACGAACGCTGCCGCGAATTTTTCAAAAGCCTCCAGCAAGGCATCAAACAGGCCGATCCCGACGCGCTCACGATGATCGATACCGCCGGCTGGCTTCATTACGGATTCCTCCAGCGGCTCAAGGACGATGGCGTGAACGACTACGACATCCTCGCCTGGCACTGGTATTCCGAGATGGGACCGCTCACCGCCGCATCGACGGACAAGATCGACATCATCAAGCTGCTCAAGGATGCGCACGGAAAGCCGATCTGGCTCACCGAGATCAACCGCCGCGACGGCAGCAAGGGCGGCAAGGAAAAGGAACAGGCCGATTACATCGGCGGCCCGATCGGCGATCTCGCGAAGCACCCCGACATCAAGGCCGTCTTCCTCTACGAACTACTGGATGAACCGTACTTCGGAGAAAGCGGGGAATCGCATTACGGCCTCGCGGAAATTTCCAAGCAATCCGGCAAATGGAAAGCCAGCGGAAAGAAACCCGCGTTCGAGGCGTTCAAGGTGCTGACCGGAAAATGAAAATGCCCGGCATCCGCAAGGGACACCGGGCATCTGGAATCGAATCGATCAAGGAGCGGCCTTTTCAGGAGCGGCCAGCTTCGGATCCTTGTAGGTCGACTGGACGTAAACCTCGCGGAGCAGCTTGAAATCGATCTGGCACGGGCTGCTGGCCATGAGGTCGGCGCCCTTGTTGTTTTTCGGGAAAGCGATCACTTCGCGGATGCTGTCTTCGCCTGCGATGAGCATCGCGATCCGGTCGAGACCGAGCGCGAGACCACCGTGCGGAGGTGCACCGAAACGGAACGCGTCGAGCAGGTGGCCGAACTTGATCTGCTGCTCTTCGGCGTCCACACCGAGGACGGTGAACATCTTCGCCTGCAGGTCCTTTTCATGGATCCGGATCGAGCCGCCGCCGAGTTCGTAACCGTTGAGCACGACGTCATACGCCACGGCGCGGACGTTCGCGTAATCGCCGGCTTCGAGCTTTTCGATGTCCTCCGGATTCGGACGGGTGAACGGATGGTGCACCGCAACCCAGTGGCCGCTTTCCTCATCGTGCGCGAGCAGCGGGAAATCGACGACCCACAGGAAATTGTAGGCGGTGGAGTCTTTCACGAGCCCCATCATGTCGGCGATCTCGACGCGGACGCGGCCGAGGATCGTGCTGACGCTCTCACGCTTGCCCGCGGCGAAGAACACGATGTCGCCTTCCGCGAGATCGAGCTTGGCGACAACCGCTTCCTTTTCGGCATCGGTGAAGATTTTCCAAAGCGGGCTCTTGTATTCGCCGTTCTCGAGTTTGATGAACGCGAGCGTCTTCACCGGCAGGCCGGCTTGGATCGCGATCTCGTTGAGGCGGTTCATCTGGCCGGTGGTGATCCCCGCGAAGCCTTTCGCGTTGATCGCACGGACGACACCGCCGCCGTCGATGATGCTGCGGAAGATCTTGAACTCGGTCGTGGCGAAAATATCGCCGAGATCGATGATCTTCATGTCATAGCGCGTGTCCGGTTTGTCGGAACCGTAGATATCCTCCGCTTCGCGGTAGGTCATGCGCGGGAAAGTCGTCGGGATTTCGATGTCGAGACCGGCCTTGAACATCGAGGCAAGCAGGCCTTCGACCAGCTTGATGATGTCTTCCTGACCGACGAAGCTCGCTTCGATGTCGATCTGCGTGAACTCCGGCTGGCGGTCGGCACGGAGGTCCTCGTCACGGAAGCAGCGGGCGATCTGGAAATACTTCTCCAGACCGGCGACCATCATGAGCTGCTTGTATTGCTGCGGAGCCTGCGGCAGCGCGTAGAAGCGGCCGGGGTTGAGGCGCGATGGCACGAGGAAATCCCGCGCACCTTCCGGAGTCGGGTTCGAAAGGATCGGGGTTTCGATTTCGAAGAAACCGCTCTCGTCGAGGTAACGGCGCGCGGCCGAAGTGATCACGGCACGCTGGCGGATGTTCTTGCTCATGCGCGGACGGCGCAGGTCGAGGTAACGGTATTTCATCCGGATGTCCTCGTTGGAAAGCTCCTTGTCGAGCTGGAACGGGAGCACCTCCGCCTTGTTCACGATCACGAGTTTCTCCGCGACGATCTCGATGCGGCCGGTCGCGAGCTTGTCGTTGGTCGTGTCCACCTCGTCGGTTTTCAGACGGGCTTCCACCTTACCGGAAATCTGGACGACGTCTTCGACGCGGAGCGTGTGCGAAAGAGCCGCCGCTTCAGCGGAGATCTCCGAACGGAAAACGCACTGGGTCACGCCTTCGCGGTCGCGGAGGTCGATGAAGATCACGCCTCCCTGGTCGCGGGCGGAATTGACCCAACCAATCAAGGTGACTTGCTGGCCGATGTGGGATTCGCGGAGTTCGTTGCAGTTATGTGAGCGCATTGGGAGAGGTTTGGAAAAGGGTTCAGGCGAGCAGCGGGCCGTCCGGCTGATGGAGGCGGTCGGTGATCCACTCGACGGCGTTTTCGGCGCTGCCGGTGGCTTCGGTGCGGCTGGAAAGGATCTTGAGTTTCAGTTCGGGATACTCGGCGCCGACGACGAGCGCGAAGCGCGCGCCGGTTTTCTCGGCGTTCTGGAATTGCTTGCCGACTTTCACCGGCACCAGCGGATAGTCCGTGGAAATGCCCGCGCGGCGGAGATCGGTGACGAGCT
>DATLIO010000298.1:0-5153 GCA_035539355.1 Luteolibacter sp. | reverse complement strand
TGACCTTGAGATAGGCCATCAGCGCCTCGCGCCAAGGCTCACCGTGACGATAGGCCGCTTCGGCGGCGAAGTAGGAAAGCGCGTTGATTTCCGCAAGCGTATGGCCGCGGGCCGAGGAAAAGCGGCGGCGGAGCGAATCGTCCTGCACGACGGCGTAGGCATATCCCAGACCCGCGATGTTCCAGGTCTTGCTGGGTGAAAGCAGGGTGATGACCCGGTCGCGGAATTTCTCGGGAAGGTTCAGTGCGGAGAAATGGGGCGTCGCCTTTTCGTCGAAGATCAGGTCGCAGTGGATTTCATCCGACACCAGCACGAGATCGTGCGCCTCGCAGAAAGCGGCGAGTTTTTCGACCTCCTCTTTGGAAAAGACGCGTCCGAGGGGGTTCTGGGGATTGCAGAGGATGAAGATGCGGGTGTCCGGGCGGACGGCGGCTTCCATGCCGGCCCAGTCGAATGTCCACACGCCGTTTTCCAGAACATGGTCGACGGTGATGAGTTTCGTATGCGCGTCGTGGTGCACCCCGAGGAACGGAGGATAGACCGGAGTGCAGGTCATCAGGGATTCGCCGTCCTTGCAGAAAGCCCGTGCCGCGAGCGACAGGGCGGGGACGAGTCCGCCGAGATGCACGACGTCCCCGATGGTGACATCGGCGCCGCGACGGTTCTTCAGGTAGGAAAGGATCGCATCGTTGAGTCCTTCGTGGGCCTGGGCATATCCGAAAATGCCGTGGTCGATCCGCTGGTGGAGGGCCTGGAGGATTTCCGGAGGCGAGGAGAAATCCATGTCCGCGACCCAGAATGGATCGAGTTCCGGGCGGCGGTCGTATTTGATGTTACCGGTGCCGCGGCGGGGGATGACGGTGTCGAAATCGAAAGACATGCGGCGGGATTCTCCGCCGGAACGGGCCGGTTGCAAGACTGATGAATTGCCCGGTAAGGAGGCTTGCAGGATCGGGGGGATCGCGGACAAAGTTGTCCTGTGTCAGAGACGATTGAGAGCGCCCGGCGTTGGAGCGGTTTTGTCTGCCCGGATTGCCGGTTCATTTTCCGGGTTCCGCGGGATCATGACGGGAACGGAGTGATCTGCCCGAGCTGCCGCAGGATGCTGCGGATCCCCGTTGCCGGCGAGCCGACGCCTCCGTTGGTTGCAAAGACGGGACTCAACATCGTGCCGGTGAGCCTTCCGGAATCCATCCAAAGGAACCGCGAAAAGCGGCAGCAGGAAGCCGCCGAAGGCCCGAAAGCCATTTCCACCGCTCCTCCGGACCCATCGACATTGTCCAAACGCCGGCGGCGGGATGGCAGGCCTGATGAAGAGCCGGATTGGGAAAAACACGCCGAACAACGGGTCCGCGTGGGGCGGAAAAAGCGTCCGAAGATCGGCCGGATCCTCGCGGTCTCCCTGGCGGTCCTTTCGTTGGTCGGCGCGCTGCTCGTGTTCATGCGGCGGGAGAAGCCTGTTCTCGAACCGATCGCGGTCGCTCCGACCCCGGCAAGCGTTCCCGAGCCGGTGAAGGAAACGGCGCTGGACCCCATCAAGCTGCCTCTCGAAATGAATCGCACCGAGCCGGAGCTGATCGCGGAGCTCGAGCCGATCGCACGGACGTTCCTCGAAGCCAAATCCATCGATGAAATGCTGCCGGTCGTGAGGGACCGGGCCCGTGTCGAACCCAAGATGAAGGCCTTTTACAAAGCCGGGGTCACCGCCCCGGGGATGTCGCAGTTCAACGCCGGGGGCTCGGTGGCGTTCCGCGGAAAACTGGCGGCGGTCAGCGTGAGAACAGGGGATTTCGAGATCAAACAATTGGCATTCATCCGGACGCCCGAGGGGCTCAAGATCGACTGGGAAAGCTATGTCGGCTGGTCGGAGATGGAGTGGAGGGATTTCACCGCGAAGCATCCCGAGAAGCCGGTTCTTTTCCGGGCCAGATTGCTGCCGGTGGATTACTATAACTTCGCGTTCTCCAGCGATGTGGAGTGGCGGTCGTATCAATTGTCTTCGCCGGACGGAGAGACGATCGTTTACGGATATGCGAAGGTCGGTTCGGAGATTGATAACAAACTTCGGCCGGAGGATCCGACGAGCGTTTCGCTGGTGACCGTGAAATTGAAATATCCTGTCGGGGAAAAACAACGGAACCAGGTGTTGATCGACTCGGTGGTCACCGATGGCTGGGTGGAGGGAATGGGGGAATAAATGACGACTTACGACAAGGCGCTGGAGTTGAATCTCGATCCGGCGGTGTATGGAACCTTCGCCGAGATCGGCGCGGGGCAGGAGACGGCGAACTGGTTTTTCAGGGCCTCGGGCACCGCGGGGTTGGTCGCGAAAACGATTTCCGCCTATGACATGACGATGAGCGACGCGATCTACGGTCGCGCCGACCGCTATGTCTCGGCCGAAAGATTGCAGTCGATGCTTGAGCATGAGTTCTCGATCCTGCTCGAACGTCTCGGACCGAAACGGGGATCGGACACGACGTTCTTCTCATTCTGCAACACCGTCCGGGCCCGTGGTTGGAATGACAACGCGGAGTGCCATGGCTGGCTCGGCGTGAGATTCCAGATGAAGCCGGGCGATCCTCCGTCGGACATCATCCTCCACATCCGCCTGCTTGATTCCCGTGCGATCGATCAGATGGAGGCTCTGGGAACCGTCGGGGTGAACCTGATCCATTCCGCGATCCGGCATCGAGGGCATCTGAAAAAGTTCGTCGATTCGCTGGTGGAGAACCTTCCACCGGGACGTGTGGAGATCGACCTGCTCAAGTTTTCCGGAAACGGCTACGGCTTCTTCGACAACCGGCTTTGCGCGCTGCAACTGGTGGAAAGCGGTCTGACGGACGCGACGATGTTCCTGCCGAACGGCGATGTCGTGCAGCCGGCCGAAGTCCTCTACCGGCACCCGGTGCTGCTTCTCCGCGGAAGCTTCGATCCGGTGATGAAAATCCATCTCGAGATGCTGAAGCAGGCGCGGTCCGGATTTTCCGAACTGCTGGCACCGGCGGACCGGGGGCAGGAAATCGAACTCTGCGAGATCTCGATGGACAACCTGCTGCGCGGGAAAGGAATCGACCCGGTCGATTTCCTGGATCGTGCGGACGCGTTGCAATCGCTCGGCAAAACCGTGTTGCTGTCGCGTTTCGCCGAATTCCACCGTGTTTCCGCATTCCTGGACCGCTGCACCAACAGGCCGGTGGGCATTGTTCTCAGCATCGGATTGCTCAACGAGCTGTTCAAAGCCAAGTGGTCGGAAAATCTGGCCGGCGGGCTGCTGGAATCGTTCGGCCGTCTGTTCAAGGACAAGGTGACCTTGCACGTGTTCCCATGGCAGAACCGGAAGAGCGGCGAAATGGTCACGGCCGAAAATTTCAGGCCGCCCGCGGACTGCATCCATCTCTACCGCCACTTCCTCGAAAACAAACGCATCCTGCCCATTCCTTACAGCGATGTGGAGCTGCTCGCCTACACCGGACGGACGGTTTGCCGGATGATCCTCGAGGACGACGCAAAGTGGAAGGAACTCGTCCCCGAAGTGGCGTGGACGATGGCCGAGCGCCACGCTCAGCTCAGGCTGTCCTGACGGGGCTCTTTCAACGCCTTCAGATCCTGGCGGGGCTTCATGAGATCGAAGCGCGCCCCGCAGAACATGCAGCGGAAGGTCTGGGTAAACAGCAGGATGAGCGTCGCCGACGTGCCGTAGTCCAACGGGAAAATCCGCGTGGCTTTCGAATGGACCAGCGCGCGGGAACTGACGAGCGGCGTTCCTTTGCACAACGGACAAAGAACGTGACGCCTTTTGAGGAATGAGGCGATCCCGCTGATGCCGTAGAAGATCACGCAGCCGACCACGATGCGCACCGAGGACGGGTTGGGGTTGAGGAAAAACAGCGGCAGGGAGGTCAACAGCGCGACCGCGCCGCAATAGTTGAAAAGCGCGTAGATCTCGGCCCAGATGTAGGGGCCGCGATAAGGGACCGAACGCAGACGTACCGAGGAATCGGAGGGCGGAGGAATGCGAGTCAGGGGAGATTCGGGGTGACTTTCGCTCATGTCACAGGACCGTTGCAGAGTGCCGGGTGGCACGAAGCCATGCAAGCGTGGACTTTCCGCACGGTTGCCGATTGACCACACTCATCCGTCTGCTTAGACAGTGGATGACTTAGTTCCCAATCCACGCTTATGAAACAACCCGTCACCGTTTCCATCACCGGCGCCGCAGGCCAGATCGGTTATTCCCTCCTTTTCCGGATCGCTTCCGGAGCGGTCTTCGGACCCGATCAACCGGTCAACCTTCGCTTGATCGAGATCGAACCGGCTCTCCCGGCCCTCAAAGGAGTCGTGATGGAGCTCGACGATTGCGCGTTCCCGTTGCTCCGGGAAGTGACACCGACCGCCGATCTTGATGAGGGGTTCAAGGATGCGAACTGGGCACTGCTCGTCGGTTCGGTGCCGCGGAAAGCGGGCATGGAGCGCGGAGATCTGCTGGGCATCAACGGCAAGATTTTCACCGGCCAGGGCCAGGCGATCGCACGCAGCGCCGCCAAGGACATCCGTGTGCTTGTCGTCGGAAACCCCTGCAACACCAACGCCTTGATCGCGATGAACAATGCGGACGGAGTTCCCAACGATCGTTTCTTCGCGATGACCCGTCTCGACGAGAACCGGGCCAAGAGCCAGCTCGCGGCGAAGGCCGGCGTGCACTCTTCGGACGTCACCAATCTCTGCATCTGGGGCAACCACTCGGCCACCCAGTATCCGGATTTCACCAATGCGAAGATCGGCGGCAAGCCGGCGACCGACGTCATCACGGATCAAGCTTGGCTCGAAGGTGATTTCATCAAAACCGTCCAGCAGCGCGGCGCGGCGATCATCGCTGCC
This sequence comes from Luteolibacter sp., assembly GCA_035539355.1. Taxonomy (GTDB): domain Bacteria; phylum Verrucomicrobiota; class Verrucomicrobiia; order Verrucomicrobiales; family Akkermansiaceae; genus Luteolibacter. Next base: position 272 of record DATLIO010000298.1, on the reverse strand, counting down.
CGTGGCGCGTCTTCCGCCGCCTCGGCTGCGAATGCGGCCATCGACACGGTGAAAAGTCTCATCACACCGACCCCGGCCGGCGACTGGTATTCGGTCGCTGTCTGCTCGGATGGTTCCTATGGCATTGAAAAGGGCCTGATGGCTTCCATGCCGATCCGCACGAAAGCCGACGGCTCGTGGGAAGTCGTCCAAGGCGTGCCGGTCAACGCGTTCAGCCAAGGGAAGATCGACGCGACGATCAACGAGCTGAAAGAGGAGCGGGACGCGGTGAA
>DATLIO010000297.1:0-7493 GCA_035539355.1 Luteolibacter sp. | reverse complement strand
GACGATGATCATTCCCAGCCGCAGCGTCCGTCCTTCGGGAAGCGGACTGTCCTTGCGGTGGAAATACCCGTTGAGCCCATCCGCCACCCGGGTGACGAACACATCGAGGAAACCCTCCGGTGACAGCGGGTTCTTTTTCGCGTCCGCCGATGCCTGGGCGAGGACGGCGGTGGTGACGTAGGACGGAACTCCTTCGATCGATCCGTCCTGGGTCACGGTTTGTTCCAGCCTTTGGCCGACGCTGAACTGGCGGCTGTCCACTTCGAACACGAAGACAAGACCATTGCCGTCCGGGATCCATTTCTCGCGGAGCCCGGCCGCCATCGTCTGCGGATCGCCCTGCACGAACACCGATTCGATGAGAATGTAGATCAGAAATCCCCGTTCCTCCCGCAACTGGCGGATATGTCCGGCGATGTTCGCCCGGATTTCGGGGCTGCGTTGGAAAAGCCCCGCGCGGTCCAGGATGCCATCAGGGGGCGGCTGTTCGAACGCGGTGTTCTGTTCGATCGAAGGTGGATTCAGCATTTGCGCCGGGCTTGGGACCAAGGCACCGAACCAGCATATCAAAAGAAGGATCCAACGTTTGCAGGGACTCACGCTCGCGAGACTCTTCCCTTCCCGAAGAGTGGTTGGCAAGCTGCGATCCAGTTTCCCGTCAAAATAACGCGAAATTAAAGGAAGTCTTATTTTTGTTCGAGTGAACATCTTTTGTGCTTGTCTGAAAACGCATTCGGCTTCATGGGTTTCCCAGCGCAACTCCACCTCATGGCCGCAAAAACTACCTCTGACGACACCGCATCCGACAAACTTGCCGAAGCCCGCAAACGGAATCTCGATCTTGCCATCTCCAACATCCAGAAGGAGTTCGGTGAAGCCGCCATCATGCGGATGGGGGACGGGCATCGCGTCGATGTGGATGTGATTCCCACCGGAAACCTGCTCATCGACCGCGCGCTCGGTGTCGGCGGATTTCCCCGCGGCCGGATCATTGAGGTGTTCGGCCCGGAATCTTCGGGTAAAACCACCCTCACTCTCACGGCGATCGCCCAAGCCCAGAAAAAGGGAGGCCTTGCGGCGTTCATCGACGTCGAGCACGCGCTGGATCCGCAGTATGCCAAAAAGCTCGGCGTGAATCTCGATGATCTTCTGGTTTCCCAGCCATCGTCCGGTGAGGAAGCCCTCCAGATCTGTGAGGCGCTCGTCCGCTCCAATGCCATTGACGTCATTGTTCTCGATTCGGTCGCCGCTCTGGTCACCAAGCAGGAACTCGACGGCGAGATCGGCGATTCCACCGTCGGTGCCCAGGCCCGTCTGATGAGCGCCGCGATGCGCAAGCTCACCGCCCTGATTTCCAAGGCGAAGACCGTCTGCATCTTCACCAACCAGATCCGTGAAAAGATCGGCGTGATGTTCGGCAATCCGGAAACCACTCCCGGTGGCCGCGCGCTGAAATTCTTCTCATCCGTCCGGATCGACATCCGCCGCATCGGCCAGATCAAAACGACGGACGGCACGGTGACCGGCAGCCGCACCAAGATCAAAGTCGTCAAAAACAAGGTCGCTCCGCCGTTCACGGAAGCCGAGTTCGACATCATGTATAACGAGGGCATTTCCTCGACCGGATCGCTCCTCGATCTGGCGCTCGAAATGGAAATCGTCCAGAAGCGTGGATCGTGGTTCAGCTACAATGGCACCCAGCTCGCCCAAGGCCGTGACGCCGCGAAGGAGCTTCTGAAATCCGATGCCGCGATGTATGCGGACATCGAGGAGAAGGTCAAAGAAGGCCTGGAATCCAAGAAGAAGAAATAAGTTTCCGAGGAGTTCGCGTTCCCGGACGGGAGGTGGGCGGGTGCCTGCCTCCCGGTTTTTTCAAGATGCGAATGTAGCGGCGGTCTGTGACCGTCGCAGACTTTCCAACGCTGAATCAGCGGCGGTCATAGACCGCCGCTACATCGGGGCATTACTGCGTGCTCGATTGGAAGGTCCCGTCCGTGAGGGCGGCGCGGGCTTCTCCGACGAGGAAAAGGGATCCGGCGATCAGGATGGGATCGTTTTTCTCCGAAGCGGCGGCGAAGGCTTCAGCGAATGTCGGGAAGATCGAATGAGGTGGCGCGCCTTCGGGCAAAGCGGCGGCGATTTCCCCGGGTGGGGTCGCACGCGGCGTGTCGACCGGGCAGATGAAGATTTCCGAAGCCAACGGTGCGACGTCGGCGAGGATCCCGGCGATGTCTTTGGAGGATACGGCGCTGAAAACGAGGGCCGCTTTGCGCTCTCCGAATTCGGAGCGCCAGGTTTCCGCGAGCATCTTCGAGGCGTGGGGATTGTGCGCTCCGTCGAGGACGATCGTTGTTTGGCCTTCACGGAAAATTTCAAAACGGCCGGGCCATCGGACGTTCGCCAGGCCATCGCGGATGATGTCGGAGTTGAGCGGCAGGCCGGCGCGGTGCAGGGCGGCGACGGCGAGGGCGGCGTTCCATTGCTGGTGGGGGCCGGGCAAAGCGATGCCGTAACCCAGAAGCGGCTCATCGACGAATTCCAGCGGTGACCGCGCGGCGTTGGCTTCTTTCTCCAGCACGGAACGGGCGGCCGGATCCTGGGGTGAGGAAATGGCGGGCTTTTCCGGAACGAAAATCCCGGCTTTCTCGGCGGCGACGAGTTCGATCGTGTCGCCGAGCCATTGGGTGTGGTCGAGGCCGATCGGTGTGATCACCGCGATGTCGGCCGGAACGGCGGTCGTGGCGTCGAGCCGGCCGCCCATGCCGGTTTCCAGAACGATGATCTCGCATTCGCGTTCGCGGAACCAACGCATGGCGAGGGCGAGGGTGATCTCGAAAAACGTCGGATGGGTTTCCAGATTCTCGCAGATCGAGCGGAGTTCGGTGAGTCCCTGCGCGCAACGGTCTTCGGGGATATCGATGCCGGAGACCTTGATCCGTTCCCGGTAATCGATGAGGTGCGGTGAGGTGAAAAGCCCCGTGCGTTTTCCGGAAGCGCGGGCGATGCGGTCGATCATCGCGCAGGTGCTGCCTTTGCCATTGGTCCCGGCGACGTGGATCACGGTCACGCCGGGAGCGGGAAAGGCGAGGTATTCCTTCAGCAACCGGCGCGGGCCATCAAGGCCGAGCTTGATGCCGAACATCTGGGTCGAGAAGAGCCAATCGATGGCTTCCGGATAGGTCATGGAGACGGAAATTGATCCCGATGGACGGATTTACAGTTCCTTCACCCACAGGTTGGCGAACTCGACGGCCTGGCCGTGATGCTGGAGACCGATGGGGCCTTTCGCGGGAAGGTCCGGAAGCTGGGCGTTTTCGATCACCACGCGGCCGTTGAGGGAAACCGTGAGGACGTTGCCCTTGAGCTTGATCATCATCCGGTTCCATTCGCCCTGGCGCCCGTCGGCTTTCACTTTCGGGGTGACGGCGGCGCGGACTTCCTCCGGCTGGTTTTTGTCGGTGCGGTAGCCGTAAACCTCGCCGGAACCGACGCTCCAGTTCCAGAGGTTGACCTGGGCTTTGGTGATGCCGCGGAGAAAGATGCCGCTGTCCATTTCCTCGATCTCTTCGGTGACCGGTTTGCCTTCGCCATCCACCTTGTCGTTTCCGTTCGGGAGAACGACCGGCTGTTTTTTCAGCTGGCCGCGGCCGGTCCAGCGCCAGTCGAAGACCATCGTGAAATCACCGTATTCCTTTTCGGTCCACAGGTCCTTGATTTCGGCGGGTTTGCCGTTGTGCTTGAGGATGCCGTCGATGGCGGACCAGTTGGTCGTCTTCGGATCGTGTTTCCAGCCGGTCAGACTTTGTCCGTCGAAGAGCGGGGTGAAACCGGCCGCCCGGACGCCCTCAAGGTTCGCATCCGGAGCCATTTCCTCGATGGTGATGTTCTTGAAGGACACCTTGTCGCCGTGACCGAGGAAGGCGATGTGCCCGGAGCGGCGCTGGACGCCCTGATGTTTCGGATTCCGGGCGGCGAGATCGTTGAGATCCCGGCGGAGGATGATTTCACCGTTCAGCTCCACGGTGACGCCGTTGGCGGTGACGGCGACTTTCTGATGATTCCATTCGCCGGCCTTCTTGAGGAATCCGCGTTTCGCGGGGGAGAGCAGATAGATCGAACCGTGGGTCTGGGAGTCTTTGATGTCCTTGTACTTGGGATCGCCATCGTCGAGGATCTGGAGCTCCAGTCCGGTGTAGGCCGAGTCGCCGGTGCCGGGGTAGTGGATGCCGAGGCCGTTGTTGGCGGCGGGGGTGAGGAGAAAATCGAATTCGAGGACGTAGTTGGCGAAGGTGTCCTCGGTCACGAGGTTTTTCGCCGCGGGCGTGGCGGTGATCGCGCCGTCCTCGACCACGTATCCTTCACCTTTCCATCCGGTGAGGTCGGTTCCGTTGAAAAGCGGCCGGCCTTTCGCGGCGGCCATCGGCATGCTGAGAACGAGCGGAAGAAGAGGAAGCAGGAAGGTTTTCATGGTCGGGCAGGTGCGGGGGGCGGTGAAACCTAGGCGCTCATTCGAGGGAGGGAAAGGCGAGATTCTGTAAGGAATTCGCCATTTCCGGACGTTTCGGAGCGGATGAAGTGGATGGTCGGAATCTGGATGGGGATGGCGTGCGGGATGGCGGCGGCGCAGCCGTGGACGGTTTTCGAAGCCGGCAAAGAAGGCTATCACACGTTCCGGATCCCGGCGGTGGTGCTGGCGAAGGACGGCGGGCTTCTGGCATTCTGCGAAGCGCGGAAAAACGACCGCAAGGATCATGGGGACATCGATCTCGTTGTGAAGCGTTCGGGCGACGCGGGAAAAACGTGGAGCACTCTCCGGGTCCTGCATGACGGCGGCGGGGACGGACCGGTGACGATGGGAAATCCCGCGCCGGTGGTGGATGAGACGGGAAAGGTCCATCTCGTGTTCTGCCGGAACAACAGTGAGGTCCTCTATCTTTCGTCCGATGACCATGGAGCGACGTGGTCGGAGCCGAAGGAGATCACCCAAGGACTGCGGAAGGACGGCTGGGGTTGGTATGCGACCGGGCCGGGCCATGGCATCCAGCTTTCCGAAGGAAAACAGAAGGGCCGGATCATCATTCCCGCGAACCATCGGTTCGGCGCGCAGGGCGATGACAAGGGGAGCTACGGCGCGCATTCGATTTTTTCGGACGATTCCGGAAAGACGTGGCAGTTGGGGTTCATCGGCGGCGAAGCGAACGGGATTCACCCGAACGAGAACACGGCGGCGGAACTTCCTGCGGCCGACGGCCGATCGCGGGTGCTTTTCAACGTCCGCAACAACAAGGGCGAAAACCCGAATGGCAGGGCCGCCGTGGTGAGCGTCGATGGCGGACAAACGGTGACCGGCGATTTCACGGCGATCGGGACGATCGATGCTCCCGCCTGTCAGGGGAGTTCGCTGCGTGGGCGTAACGGCAGGATTTTCTTCACTTCGCCACGCGGGAAAAAGCGGGAGAACCTGACGCTCTGGATATCATCCGATGAAGGAAAAACCTGGATCGCAGGAGAGACGATCCATGCAGGGCCAGCCGCTTACGCCGATATCGTGGAAGTCCATCAGGACATCGTCGGCGTGTTGTTTGAAAACGGAGTGAAGGAATCCTACGAACGGATTTCCTTCCAGAACGTCCTGGTGAAATAAGAAGAAGCGGCTTCTCAGCGGCGTTGTTCGAAAAGCCACTTCAACGCGGCGTGATCGTTCTCGGTGAACGCCTGGTTGGCGATGCCGTGACCGCCTTCGGGGTATTCGGTGTATTTCACTTTTCCGCCGAATCCTTCGATGGCTTTCACCAGATCCCGGGTGCGGTCGACGGGCACGACCTCGTCTTTCGCGCCGTGGAACGTCCAGACGGGCACCTTGGAAATCGGTTCGGCGCGGGAGGCCTCGCTCAATCCGCAGACGGTGAGCAGCGCGGCGAATTTTTCCGGCTGGCGGGCGGCCCATGACCAGGTGCCGCTGCCGCCCATCGAAACGCCGGTCAGGTAAACCCGTGCCGGATCGATCGGCTGGCGGGTCATGATGTCATTGAGCGCGGCCATCGCGGCGCGGAGCTGGTCGCTGGGTTCGGCGTCGCTTTTCAGCCACATCGCGGGGGCGGCCAACTGGTTCTCCCACTTCGTCCAGTTGTAGGGACGGCCGTCCTCGTAAGCGCCCTCGCGGCATTGCGGGACGAGCACGAAGCAGGGAAACGCGGCGCGCATTTCCGGGGTCGAGAGCAGTTTCGGCAACGCTTCGGTGATCGGTTTGGTGCCGTCCTCGCCGCGTGATCCGCCGCCGTGGAGATAGATCACGAGGGGGAATTTCTCATCACCCTTCGCCGACAGATTGACCGGTGGCAGGAGCCGGTAGGTGCGGTTCACGGTCGTGGGCAGCGGGACGCTGTCGAGAACCGTCTGGCGCAGGAAAAGTTCCTCCGCCGCGGTTGAAAATCCGGCGGAGAGGGTGAGGAGGACGGCGAGGAGCGATTTCACTTGGCGGGAGGGGCAGCGACTTTCGGGCCATCTTCGGCGCTGGCAAGATCCTTCCGCTGCCAGACCCGGACATAATCCACTACGAAGTCGGCTGGCAGCTGTTTGTCATCGATCTCATTGTTGTCCCATCCGCCCTGCGGCAACGTGTACATCAGGTGGGATTGCACGTTCGACATCCGCTCGGTTTCCCAACGGGCGACTTCCTCGCCGTTGAAATAGTAGACCGCTTTTCCGGGCAGCCAGAGCAGGCCGGCGGTGTAGAAGCCGTCCTTGTCGAGCTGGACGTAGGCGTTGCTGGTGCCGATCGCCTTGTGGTTCTTGCCGTAGCCGTCCCAGTGCATGGCGATGTTCATGCGGTAAGGGCCCCAGCGGGTGAGGTGCTCGACGATGTCGAATTCCATCGCACCGTTCCCGGTGTCCTGGCGCTGCCATTGTTCGCCGGCGGCCGCGCCGCGGTCGGGCATCAGCCAGAAGGCGGGCCACAGCCCGGGCGAGCGCGGGAGTTTCACACGGGTCTCGAAATAGCCGTAGCGCTGGGTCCACTTGCCGTAGGTGTCGAGGAAACCGGTGGTGTATTCGAACTGCTTCTTCGTCGGATCGTCGTTATGGTGGGACTTTTTCTTTTCGTAACGGAGCTTCGCGAAGCCGTCTTCGATGATCAGGTTGTCCTTCGAGAAGGCGCTCGCCTTGTCCCAGTAGTTCGCGGCGTAGACGTTCCAGTTTCCGGAATCCGGGGCGGCACCGTTGAAATTGTCCTCGAAAGTGAGGGTCCAGTCGCCTTCGACCGGCGGCTTTTTGCCAAGCCATTCGGGCATCGCCGGTGGTGGCGGCACTTCGCCTTTCACGGAAACGATCACCAGCGAACGCGGGCTGTCGATGTTCTCGACGGAAACGACCAGCTTCGAAATGGCGTCGCTGGTCACTTTCGAACCGGGTTTCGGTTTCGAACCGACGCCGCCTTTTTTCCCGGCATCGCCGTCGCCGACCCAGATTTCCTTGGAGGCGAAAGGCAGGATGAC
>DATLIO010000296.1:0-4821 GCA_035539355.1 Luteolibacter sp. | reverse complement strand
CACTCCCGAGATGATGACCGTGGTGGACAATGGCAATTGCATCGAAACCGTCACCATCCATGACCTCGAAACTCTCACCGGCCTCACTGACGGAGAAGGCTTCATCCGCATCGAGGCGAAGCTTGATGCGGACACCGACCACACCTCCTACACCGAAGTGGAAGGCTGGAAGGAAACGCCACTGGGTCTTTGCTGCACCACTTATAACAATCCTTACCTGCGCGAAGCGGCCTTCACCGGCACGGTCAGCAGCGTCAGCGGGCAAGACGTATCCTTCGCCGTCAGCGGCGGCGGCACCGACCTCTCCACCATCCTCACGGGTGGCACCTACTATCTGGAGGTGACCTCGGGGGACAACATCGGCCATCGCTTCGACGTCGTGTCCGCCACCGGCAACACGATCACTCTGGCCTCCGACTCCAGCCTTTACGCCGCAACCCCGCCCTTCAACACCCTCACGAGCGCGCCGCCAAGCAGCCTCGCCGGGGACCAGGTGGTGGTGCGCAGGCACTGGACGCTCGACGAAATCTTCCCGCCAGGCAGCTTCGGTGCAACCGGCGACCCATCAACAGCCGACGAAGTGCAGGTCTTCGCGGGTGGAGTATGGACCATCTACTGGCTCTATAACGGGATCGACAATACTCCGGCTGCCTCCCGCTGGGTGGACGCAGCCGATGCCGGCATGGCCAATCAGGGAACCACCATCATCCCGCCGGGCCAAGGCATGTTCTTCAACAACCGCACTGCGGCGACCAGCCTCCTTGCCTACGGTGAAGTGCGCGCCAACCCCTTCATCCGTCCGTTGGCAACCGGCTCGAACCTCGTCGGGGGCGGCTATCCGCTGGACCAGTCCGCCACCGGCGCCAACAGCCGCGAGATGACCTTGGCCGCCGGATTCTTCGGTAGCCGGGACTTCAAGACGGCCGATTCATTCAGCATCTGGAGAGAGGACTCGACGAGCGGAGCAAGCGGCTACGACACCTACTACCTGCTCGACGGCTCGCCCAACCAGCCAAGCATGCTGCGCTGGGTGAAGGTCGGGGACACGTCGATCCAGGCACGGGACGCGGAAACGCTCTTCCTGGGCGACCACAGCGTCTTCCTGAAGTCCAAAACCAGCCTTCCCGCCTACACAATCCCCTTGCCTTGGACCCCTTGAGTGGAAAGCAGCCCAAAGCAACACCGAGCATCAAAAAATTCTGCAGCAAATGGCATTAGGAAAATACCTGAGACGTCGAAAACCATTTATTTCAGCCGTATGAAAATCAAATTTGCGCTTCTCGCAGCCGCCATCTTTCTGATTTCCGCGTTCCGCTCGGCGGGGGCGCTGACGATGGAGTGGGGCAGCGAGGTTTTCAGTGACTTCGCGGACAGCTACGGCAACACGCTCAACAGCACTTACATTTTCGAACTTGGTGCGTTCACCCCCGGCTTCGTGCCGGATCAATCCAATGTCTCCCTCTGGTTGGAGAACTGGCTGGTCTTTGACCGTGCCTCATACAGTGAGAGCAACGGTTATTTCTCCTCCACCGTGCAGATGGGGGACGATGGACGGAGTGACAGTCCTGATCAGACGCCGGGCACCATTAGTTTCGCAGGTCTCGACGCCTACATCTGGGTCCGCAACGAAGACGAACCGGTGCCGGGCACCGAATGGTTGCTCACGCGTACGGCTTATTGGACCTTCCCGGTCGCCGAGTCCGGTTGTTGCGGCAACGAGGTTCCAATCCAGTGGTCGCTCAGTGATCTCGACAGCGGAGACGTGCCCCTGTGGGGAAGTCAGGGAGGAGTCGATGGCTGGGGTGTCCAAACCGACACTGACATCCACACCTTGCAAACATTCACATTTCTTCCGGAGGTCTCGTCCGCCGTTCTGGTCTGCATGGCCGGTGTCTTCAGCTTGCTGAGACGCCACCGCACGACAAACTAACACTTGGTCATGATCCGTCCGACAGGCTGGCTTCCGCTCATTCTGGCACTTTGCGCGGCGGCGGATTCGTCCGCTCAAGACACCGTCCTCTGGAGCAGCACCCCCGATGTGCCGAACGTCACCAGTTCGGGCTCGGCGATGGATGGCACCTTCCGATTTGAGATCGGGGTTTTCACCGGCTCGTTCGTACCTTCCTCCACCAACATGGGAGACTGGGCGGCGAACTGGAATCCGGCGCAGAGAACCGCGTATTTCACTTCCCACACGAGGTTCGCTTCGTCGATCGCAATCTCCAGCAACACCACGCCGTTCACGCAGGGAAAAGCGGCCTATGTGTGGGGTTTCAAGGGGGACGCATCCTCGGGCGAGTGGATTCTGTTCCGGGCCACAAGCTGGACATGGCCGAATGCCAACTCGTCTCCTCCGGCGAACCTGAGTTGGTTCGCCAAAGATGCCACTCCGGTGATCGGCAGCATCAATTCCAGCGGAAGCCCCTTCCTGATGCGATCCGCCGCCGTTACCAACGCGGCTCCTCCAGCCACGTCGTTCGCGCAGTGGCAGTCCGACTATCTGAGCGGAGAGTCGTTGAACGGGCCCAACGATGATCCGGACAAGGACGGCATGCCGAACCTGTTGGAGTTCGTCTTCGGCACGCTTCCCAATACCGCGGGGGCGCCGGTCGCCACCCCCGTGACGTTGGTCGACGGACACCTCCAAATCACCGTGCCCCGCCGCACCGACCGCACGGCCACCCTGACGATCGAGGTTTCGGATAATTTGAAAGACTGGAACTCAGGCGCATCCTACACGCAGGTGGTGGACGACGGGTTGTCCGCATTGGTCGTCCGCGATCTGAGTGCAATTGACGCCTCTCGTCCACGGCGGTTCATGAAGCTCCGCACGACCATCACGGGGCCTTGAGGCGGCAGTTCTCCACGATGGTATACAGGGTTGCGGTGGTTGCGCCCGCTTCCCTTGGGCTGCGCTCCGATGACAAGCACGCGGTCCTCACTTGGAAAGTGGCCGGAAGCTTCCTTCCAGACACGAAGAAGGCCGCCTTTTCAGGCGGCCTAATTCATTCACATCCAACGGATGGTGCTCGAAAGAGGACTCGAACCTCCACGGGTTACCCCACTAGATCCTTAGTCTAGCGCGTCTACCAATTCCGCCATCCGAGCGTTTCCGGTTGGGTGGGCGCACTTGTTATGGTCCGCGGACGAGGTTTGCAAGAGAATCTTTGAAAAAATTACGTACTTCTTTTGGCATCCTTACGGCTTGCGTCCCAACGCCCATCCGAAAGCATGGGCGAACCCCGTCATGGAATCCATCCGCGCCGAATCGATCGTCAAAACCTTCGGAACCGTCCGTGCTCTGGACGGCATCAACCTGACCATTGAACCGGGCGAATTGTTCTTCCTGCTCGGAGCCTCCGGTTGCGGGAAAACCACCCTCCTCCGCTGCATCGCCGGTTTGGAAACACCCACTTCCGGATCCATTTTCTTCGGTGACCGCGATGTGACGAAAATGCCGCCGCACAAACGCGAGGCGGCGATGGTTTTCCAATCCTACGCGCTCTGGCCGCACCTGACCGTCGGCCAGAACATCGCGTTCGGTCTGGAAGAGCGGAAGGTTCCGAAAGAGGAAATCAAACGCCGTGTCGCGGAGGCTCTTGAAATGGTCCAGTTGCCGGGCTTCGGCGGACGCTCGATCGATCAGATGTCCGGCGGCCAGCAACAACGTGTTTCCCTTGCCCGTGCCTTGGTCGTCCGGCCGAAATGCCTGCTGCTCGACGAACCGCTTTCCAACCTCGACGCCCAGCTCCGCGTGGAAATGCGCCGCGAAATCCGGCGCATCGTGAAGGATAACGGACTCACCGCGATTTACGTCACCCACGATCAGGAGGAAGCGCTCGCGATGGCCGATCGCATGGCGGTGCTCACCCGCGGCCAGATCGGGCAAGTCGGCCCTCCCGAGGACATCTACCGATCGCCCCTTTCCGCCTACGTCGCGAATTTCATCGGCGAAACGAACATCTTCCAAGGCAACCTTCTTGAAATGCGATCCGGCTATGGCGTCGTCAAAACCGATGGCGGTCCGATCATCGGCCGCATCAGCGACACATCATGGAAGCCTTCGCAGAATGAATCGGTCCGGCTTTCCATCCGTCCCGAAGCATGGCGCCTCAAACAAACCGACGGCGACAACGTGATGACCGGCACGATCATCGATCGCAGCTACCTGGGCCAACGCATCCAATATTGGATCGGCACACCGGTCGGAAGGCAGCAGATCGTCGAAATGAATCCGCACCACATCCACGAACCGGGTTCGACCGTTTCGATCCATTGCCGCCACGACGATGTCGTCATCCTGAAACCCTGAGCGGATGAAAGCGCGCGCCTGGATCATCATCGGCATTCTGGCGGCGATCGTCGCTCTGCCGGTCGCGCTGCGCCGCGAAACATCCACGGTTTCGCCCCATGAAGCGGACGACAAACTCGTCATCATCACGCCGCACAACGAATCGATCCGGCAGGAATTCGGCGAAGCGTTCGCAGCGCATTGGAAACGGACGACCGGCCGGACGATCTACGTCGATTGGCGGAAACCCGGCGGCACTTCCGAAATCCGCATGGTGCTCGATGCCGGATTCGATGCCGCGAAAGACACGGGCCGCGAAGGCATGGGCATCGATCTCTTCTTCGGTGGCGGTGAGCCCGATTTCGCCGGTCAGGCGAAGAAAAGCCGCTTTCAAAAATTGACCGTTTTCGAAAAACATCCGGAATGGTTCGGCGAGAACGGAGCGATCCCCGAAACCTTCACCGGCGAACGCTACTATCCGGAAGACCGCACGTGGGTCGCGACCTGCGTTTCCCAATTCGGCATCTGCT
>DATLIO010000295.1:0-3547 GCA_035539355.1 Luteolibacter sp. | reverse complement strand
ACGGTGAACTCGACGTCCTGGACGTCCTTGAAGTGTTTCTCAAGGATGGTGCGGACCTTCATGAGCTCGGCGTACGATTTCGGCATCGCCTTCTTCATGTTGATGACCGGCTCAGGGGTGCGGACACCGGCGACGACGTCCTCGCCTTGTGCGTTCACGAGGAACTCACCGTAGAACTCGTTGACGCCGTTCGCAGGGTTACGGGTGAAAGCCACGCCGGAACCGGAGGTGTCACCGGTGTTGCCGAAGACCATCGCCTGGACGTTGACGGCCGTGCCCCACTCGGCGGGGATGTTGTATTTGCGGCGATAGACGATCGCGCGGTCGTTCATCCAGCTGCTGAAAACAGCGCCGGCGGCACCGCGGAGCTGGTCCCAAGGATTGCTCGGGAAGCCTTTGCCGGTGCGCTCTTTGACGAGGGCCTTGAAACGCTTGACCAGTTCCTTCTGGTCGTCGGCGGTCAGGTCGGAGTCGATGATGTCCTTGCCGTATTTCTCGTGCTTGAATTCTTCGATGACGACTTCGAAAGGCTCGTGGTCCTCACCTTCGCGCTTCTGCACTCCGAGGACGACGTCGCCGTACATCTGGACGAAGCGGCGGTAACAGTCCCATGCGAAGCGGGCGTTGTTGGTGGCGTTCTCAAGGGCGAGGACGGTCTCGTCGTTGAGGCCGAGGTTGAGGATGGTGTCCATCATGCCCGGCATGGAGTCGCGGGCGCCGGAACGGACGGCGACGAGGAGCGGGAAGCCCTTCGAGTCACCGAACTTGTAGCCCATGATCTTCTCCATGTTCTTGACCGCGGATTCCATCTGGGACTGAAGTTCGCCCGGATAGCTCTTACGGTTGGCATAGTAGTAGGTGCAGACCTCGGTGGTGATGGTGAATCCGGGAGGCACTGGCAGACCGATGCGGGTCATTTCCGCGAGGTTCGCGCCTTTGCCGCCGAGGAGGGCTTTCATCGTGCCGTTTCCGTCGGCTTTTCCAGCTCCCCAGGTGTAGACGTATTTGGTCTTCTTACCGGCAGGCGCTTTGGCGGCGGTGGTTTTCTTGGCGGCCGTCTTTTTCGCAGCGGCTTTCACCGGAGCTTTTTTGGCAGCGGACTTGGCTGCGGACGGAGCGCTTTTTTTGGCGGCAGGCTTAGCGGCCTTCTTCTTGGTTGCCATCGTTGTTGGTATGTCAGGTTATGGGCTTGGGGGCTGGGATTGCAGGAAAATGCAACTCAAAACCCCAGCGCAAGGCGCGGGAGGCTAGCAACAGGCACAAACCTGTCAATCGGACAGTTGCGACAAATCCCGTTCCCCAGCGGGTTCCACGCACCGGGCATCATCCTTTCCTCCCGCTTGAAGTCGCGGGAAAAACCCCGGCCGAAGCGCCGCCGCCGCGGACGATGTTCCAGGAGCCTTCCGGAGCGACGCAAACTCGGGGCCTCAGCGCAGTCCGCGCAGCAGGAATTCGGCGTTGGTTTTGGTCGCCTTGAGATTCGCCAGCAGCGATTCGATCGCGTCGCCGATCGGCTGCTGCGCCAGTTGGCGGCGGACATCGACCACTTTGACGAATTCGTCAGGATGATAGAGCCGGTCGTCGTTCCGGGTTCCGGACTGGGGAATGTGGATCGCGGGGAAAACACGGCGCTCGGCCAATTCACGATCGAGCCTGACCTCCATGTTGCCGGTTCCTTTGAACTCCTCGAAAACCACATCGTCGAGCCGGCTTTCCGTTTCGACGAGCGCGGTGGCGAGGATGGTGAGCGATCCACCTTCCTCGACATTGCGGGCGGTGCCGAAAAACTTGCGGGATTTCTGGAGGGCCACGGGGCTCACACCGCCGGAACCGATCGGTCCGCCCTGCATGGCCGAGTTATGGCCGCGGGCCAGACGGGTGAGACTGTCGAGAAGAAGGATGACATCCTTGCCTTGCTCGACCAACCGCTTCGCACGTTCGATCACCATGTCAGCGACCTGTGCGTGGCGTTTCGGCGATTCATCGAAAGTGGAGGCGAAAACCTCCGCGCCCACGGTTTCCTCGAAATCCGTGACTTCCTCAGGCCGCTCATCGAGAAGAAGGATCACCAGCTCGGCTTCCGGATGATTCCGTTTGATCGACTTCGCGATCTGCTTGAGCAGGATGGTTTTTCCGCCGCGTGGCGGGGCGACGATCAAACCGCGCTGGCCTTTGCCGAGGGGAGCAATCAGGTCGATGACCCGGACGCCGAGGAACTCGGAGCCCTCCCCCTCCAAATGGATCCGCTGATCGGGAAACAGCGGCGTGAGTTTGTCGAATTCGGTCGGCTGCTTGAAATCGGCGACAGGAATGCCTTCGATCTCGATGACGTCACTGGCGGTCACGTACTTGTCCTTTTCCCGCGGCGCCTTCACGTGGACCTTGACCTTCTGGCCGATGCGAAGCCCGTGTTCCCGCAGCAGGTTCGCGTTGACGTGGATGTCATCAGGTCCGGGACGGAAACTCCGGTGCGCATCGCGGAGCATGGCGAAATTATCCTTCACCCCTTCGAGAATCCCCTCGCAGACGATTTCCGCACCTTCCCTGCCGTAGAAGCAGAGCAATTCATACACAAGCTGGCTCTTGGGAATACCACCGGGAATGCGCGCCGGAACCGCTTCAGCCATTGACTGGAGTTCCGAGAAACTCTTTTCCCGCAACTGGTTGACATCCACGAGCGTCGGAACCGGCACTGGCTTGGCGGCCGGTTCGGTTTCAGCCGCCGGTTCGGCGACAGCTTCGGTGGCTTCGAGATCGTTCTGGGTGGTCATGAGAAAGGCTTGTGAAAAACGGCGGATCTGGGCTTCGAGAACTTCGGGAGGACCTTCGTTCCAAAAGACCACATCCGCACGGCGGATCTTTTCCTCGCCGGGCAACTGGGCTTCGAGCATCGCACCGATCATCGCATCATCGAAGCCGTTGCGGGCTTTCAGACGCTCGATCTGACTTTGCCTGGAGCAGGCAACGACCAGAACCTCGTTCTGGCCGAAATCGAAACCGGTTTCGAAAAAGAGCGGGATATCGGCTAGGAAAATCCCCGCGCCATTACTCGCACTCCTGGCCAACAAATCAAGACATTCCTTGCGGACCCGCGGATGCAGGATCGCCTCCAATTCCAGGCGTGCGGGCGGGTCTCCGAAAACCGCGGCCCTCAAAAACGAACGATCGACCCTGCTTTCCCCATCAACGGCTTCCGAGCCGAAAGCCCTTCGGATCTCGTCCGCCACCTCCCGATCTGCATCCAGCAATGATCGAACGCACTGATCGCTGTCGAAGATCACGATTCCGGGAATCCATTCCCGGAAAAGACGGCACACCGTGGATTTTCCGGTGGCGATGCCTCCGGTCAGCGCGAGGACGTGCATGGCGGATGATGATTGGATTTTCGATCCCCGCGCAAGGGACATCGGACCGAAGCAGGAAAAAGAACGGGCGGAGGATTGCTCCCCCGCCCTTCTTCGAATGATTTTCTGATCCGGAACTTAGTTCGGAAGTGGAGGCATCACGCCCAGATCCCCACCACCGCCGGTCGAGGTCGGAATGGTGG